>CALFDA010000081.1 GCA_937950605.1 uncultured PS1 clade bacterium
TCTAGCAAAAGACTCAGCAAACACAACAGATTGACTATTAGCAATTGATTCTAAGATAGCCTCATCGCCATAATAATGAACAAGTTGTGAGCCATCATCAAGCTGGGTAAATTCTGTATTTTTATCTACAAAATAAACGCCTCCATCTTCGGCTGGCAACTCTACTAAGCATTCATTGTTATCACAGACTTCAAAATAATCTAAGAAGACAATAGTTTTGTCTTCAAGCAATACTTCTAAATTATTTTGCTTTTTAAGGACAATTAGGTTTGGTGCATCAACCTGATAAAGTACCCCCCCCCTGTGGTTTAATAAGGTTGTTTGTGTTTTGGTTTATTGGTTGTTTTTTCATTATCAGAAGTAAGCACTAGAGGTGCTAGCAATAAAAATTAAGAATCTGTGTGTATTGTATAAAAAATTAGACATTAGAATCCTTATTATCTCAGAATTTTATTCCACTAGTCTTTGGCAAAAATGCCCACTATCTGGATTGTCTACGCTACGCGCAATATCATCGACAAATGTTTGTAATTCGTCAAATTCTAGTACGGTAAGAATGCGTGTTACAACCGTAGGTTCTACCCTTAAGGTACAGGTTGTGCCATTTTTAAGTTGGGTTTGCATGCCAGCTGCATTTATTAGCAAACTGTCTTCACCTTGTTCTAAAAGCTGCTCTAATTCATCTTGTAAATCATCGTACAACACTTGCAACCTGTCTAAAGTATCATCGTTAATATCGTCATGAATTAAGACAATTTCGCCTTGTACCGAACCAAAATTTTCATCATTTTCAATTTCAAACCCTATGTCCATTTTGGTTAAATGGTTTTTGAATTTTTGCGAGAGTGTTGTATCAAAAAATATGTAATCTAACATAATGCTAATAATTTTGTTAAAAGTTGCGTAAAAATTATATAGTAAAAATATAGGTGTTTCATTGCCCCTTTGGCAACATTTCTCTTACGATTAAGATTAGCCTGTCGTCATTATATACATCTCGACATTGAGTAGTTAGATTTTGCATTTGTCCAAAACTAAAACCCACTGTTAAAAATATCATTATAAAGTTGTACCTCCCATAAATTAATTTAATTAAAACAACAAACTAGACTAAAAAAATTAAAGGCTGAATCTATATCCCTTGTTAAAACAGATGTTGAATAATATTGAGGTTTGCAAATACTTCTAAATTTGATTCAAAATATATTGTGTCAATAATGGCACAGGTCTTCCTGTTGCGCCTTTTTTATTCCCGCTTATCCATGCAACGCCAGCAATATCTAAATGTGCCCATCGATAATCTTTGGTAAAACGTGATAAGAAACATGCTGCGGTTACGCTGGCTGCTTCGCGTCCACCAATATTGCCCATATCGGCAAAATTTGATTTAAGTAATTCGTCGTATTCTTCATCAAGTGGCAACTGCCATGTTGTATCTACAGCGTGCTTACCTGCGGCAATCAAATCATCTGCTAGCACTTGATCATTCGCCATCACGCCACAATGATGCTTGCCTAATGCGATAATCACTGCACCTGTTAACGTGGCAACATCAATCACTACTTCAGGATTAAACTTTTTAACATAAGTGAGTGCATCGCATAAAATCAAACGTCCTTCGGCATCGGTATTAAGAATTTCAATGGTTTGTCCCGACATTGATTTGACAACATCACCTGGTTTTGAGGCATTATGTGCTGGCATATTTTCAACTGCTGGCACCACAACCGTTAAATTAACTTTAAGTTGCATTTCAGACACAGCGCGCATTACACCAAGCACACAGGCACCACCACACATGTCATACTTCATTTCGTCCATATTTATACTGGGTTTGATAGAGATACCACCGCTATCAAAAGTTACCCCTTTGCCTACCAAGACAATTGGCTTGGCGTTAGCATTACCTTGATAATTTAAACTAATTAGTTTTGGCGATTCATTTGAGCCTTTGGCAACTGATAATAAAGAATGCATGCCAAGTTTTGACATATCTGATTCTTCTAGTACTTCACAACTGAGTGCAAATTCTTTGGCTAAATCTTGTGCAGTTTGTGCTAGATAACTCGGTGTGCAGATATTTGAGGGCATATCACCTAATGTGCGAGTAAGAGCCATACCATTTGCAATTGCCACTGCTTTATCTATATCGGCTTGCTCAGCATTTTCAAAGGTAACGCTACGTAGTGTATTTTTCTCGGACTCATCTAAGCCAGTCTTATGCACTTGATAATCGTTATTAGCAATGGCTTGAGCAACAATAGCAACAAAATTATCGATTTCTAATGTGGGTAAAAATAGGGACTCTAAACAAAATTGATTAGCAGTTTGTGCCAAGGTAATAGCGATTTTTTTTACTTTTTTAGCACTTAATTGCTTTTCGTTCAAACCGATTTTCAATACAGAATTCGTTTCAAGGCGAGTTTTATTAAATTCCAAAGTAGAATCAAACACCACTTTTATTTGCTCATTTGTGGCTTTGTTATTGATTTTAAATTCCATATCTTTGCGTATTACTTGTTAAAACAAGTGCATGATTTTACTATAACTTATTTGAATATCTAACTCCGAATTTTTTTAATGCAAGACCTATATAATCTTGGCTTGCATTAAGGTGTGGGTATTAATTGCGCCAACCACTTGGTTGTTATCATCAACCACAGGCAATGAATTTAAGTTGAATTTATCCATTATTGCCACTGCTGCCATCGCAGGTTTATCGGCTGAGATAGATTTGCAATTTTTGGTCATCACCTCGCCTATGGCAATAGAGCGAATATCATGATGTGTTTCGAGTACACGGCGTAAATCGCCATCTGTAAATATACCTTGTAAATTTCCTCGATTAGTGATAAGTACCATGCCTAAGGCTTTTTGACTCATCACCAACAAAGCGTCTAATAGTTGGGTATCGCTATTAACAATTGGCACATCGTTGCCAGTTTTCATAATATGACTAATAAGGGTTAATAGGCGTCTACCTAATGCGCCACTGGGGTGAGAGCGAGCAAAATCATCAGGACTAAATCCTTTATTATTTAACAGACTAACAGCTAAGGCGTCTCCCATTGCTAATGTTGCTGTGGTAGATGAGGTTGGTGCTAAATTGTGTGGACAGGCTTCTTTTTCTACACCAACATCTAAATGTATATTGCTAATTTTTGCAATAGATGAATTTGGATTGCCTGTCATGCTAATAATAGCAACATTAAGGCGTTTGATGGTTGGAATAAGCGTCATAATTTCATCAGATTCGCCCGAATAAGAAATACACACAGCAATATCATTTTGCTCAATCATGCCTAAATCGCCATGCCCTGCTTCTGCAGAATGAATTGCAAAAGCAGGCGTGCCAGTTGAGGCAAAAGTAGCAGCAATTTTATTACCAATATGACCTGATTTCCCCATACCAATTAAAATTACCTTGCCTGTGCATTTTTGAATCAGTGTGCAAGCATCAACAAAACTTTGATCTAATTTTTCAGACAGTTGGGCAATGGCTTGTGCCTCAATTTTGATAACTTTTTTAGCAAAGTCTACTAATGTATTTGACATGGGTAATGACCTTAATTTATTATAATGTAAATTTTATATAATAATAAAATGGGCATGGATAATAAAAAAACTAAAATTTTATTTGTTTGCATGGGCAATATTTGTCGCTCACCAACTGCTGAAGGCGCGTTTCGCTCGCAGGTAGAAAAACAAGGCGTGCAAGATTTATTTGAGATTGATTCCGCGGGTACACATAGCTATCATATTGGCGAGCAACCAGATGCTCGATCTCAAATGACAGCACGCAAATATGATGTGGACTTATCGGTGCAACGTGCTAGGCAAGTGCAAGAATCGGACTTTTATCATTATGACTATATTTTTGCTATGGATTCTGGCAATTTAGCAGATTTAAAATATATTTGTCCGCTAGAGTGTCAACACAAGCTTGCTTTGATGCTTGATAATATTCCACACAACAATGGCAAAAGTGTCCCTGACCCATATTATTTAGGACGTTTTGATGAGGTGTTTGAAATGCTAAATCGTGCTAGTAGTTTTTTGTTACATAGACTAACAAAAGAGATGTAGAACCTATTGACTAGAAGTATCTAAAACATTATAATCCCCGCCCTGTTGCTCTAGTAAAGTACAGCAAGGATACACAGAGTGATTGAAATAGAGACAGAAATTATTACGGAGGATAAAAGTATCTATGTCAACAGTTAATCAATTGGTACGCAAACCGCGTAAAAAGAAGGTCGTGAAAAGTGGCGTTCCAGCGTTAGATGGCTGTCCGCAAAAACGTGGCGTGTGTACGCGCGTCTACACCACAACACCTAAAAAACCTAACTCAGCACTTAGAAAAGTTGCCCGTGTCAGATTAACCAATGCTGCTGAGGTAACAGCTTATATCGGCGGTGAAGGTCATAACTTACAAGAGCACTCAGTGATTTTAATTCGTGGCGGTCGTGTTAAGGATTTGCCAGGTGTTCGTTATCATACTGTGCGTGGCGCATTGGATACGGTTGGCGTTGATGGCAGAACCCAAGGTCGTTCTAAGTATGGCACTAAAAAGCCAAAGAAATAAATTCATTTATAAAATCAAAAAAATAAACTATGAGAAGAAGATCGGCACCTAAAAGAGAGATTTTGCCAGACCCTAAGTTTGGCGATTTAGTATTAGCTAAGTTTGTAAACATCTTGATGCTAGACGGAAAAAAATCTGTGGCTGAGAAGATTGTCTATGATGCCTTAGATGCAATTGAAACCAAGGGTAATGTTGAGCCAATTGAAACTTTTAAGCAGGCCTTAGATAATATTGGGCCAGAGGTTGAAATTAAATCTCGCCGTGTTGGTGGCTCAACCTATCAAGTGCCTGTTGAGGTAAGGTCTGAGCGCAAAATTGCACTAGCAATGCGTTGGATTATTGAGGCATCGCGTAAGCGTGGTGAAAAGGGCATGAAATTAAGACTAGCGGGCGAAGTATTAGACGCAGTACAAAAACGTGGTGCAGCATTTAAAAAGAAAGAAGATACACACAGAATGGCAGAAGCAAACAAAGCATTTGCCCACTTTCGTTGGTAGTAATAAGGATTTACAACAATGGCTAGAAATCACCCACTTAAGCGTTACCGTAATGTTGGAATTATGGCGCATATTGATGCTGGAAAAACCACAACAACTGAGCGCATTCTCTTATACACGGGTCGCACTCATAAAATCGGTGAAGTCCATGATGGTGGCGCAACTATGGATTGGATGGAGCAAGAACAAGAACGTGGTATTACCATCACCTCCGCAGCTACAACTTGTATGTGGAAAGGCATGGATAATCAATTTGATGAGCATCGTATCAACATTATTGACACCCCAGGACATGTTGACTTTACCATCGAAGTTGAGCGCTCACTCAAAGTATTAGATGGTGCTTGTGCTGTATTTTGTGCGGTTGGTGGTGTAGAGCCTCAATCAGAAACTGTATGGCGTCAAGCCGATAAATATAGTGTCCCAAGAATTGGTTTTGTCAACAAGATGGATCGTTCTGGTGCAGATTTCTTGCGTGTTTGTCAGCAAGTTAAGACACGTTTGGGTGGCAATCCAGTACCAATGCAAATCGCGATTGGTGCGGAGGAAAATTTTGCGGGTGTGGTTGATTTAATTACCATGAAAGCCATATATTGGAATGAGGCGGATCAAGGTGCAACCTACGAGGCAAAAGATGTTCCAGCAGAGTTACAAAGTTTGGCAGAAGAAAAACGCGAGTTTATGGTTGAATCTGCCGCTGAAGGCTCAGAGGTTTTAATGGATAAATATCTGGAAGAAGGCGTATTAAGCAACGATGAAATTATAGAAGGTATCCGTATACAAACCGTTAATAACGAAATTGTTCCGATGTTTTGTGGTTCTGCTTTCAAAAATAAGGGAGTGCAAGCGGTTTTGGACGCAATGGTTGCGTATATGCCGTCTCCGCTTGAGGTAGATGCAATTCAAGGAGTGCTAGATGATGAAGATGAGTCAGTTGCGACACGTAATGCTGATGATAACGAACCATTTGCTGCACTTGCTTTTAAGATTGCAACAGACCCATTTGTAGGGACATTGACTTTTTTTCGTGTGTATTCGGGGGTGTTAAAAGCGGGAGGGTTTGTTTATAACTCATCAAAAAATAAAAAGGAGCGCATTGGTCGTATGGTGCAAATGCATTCAAATGACCGCGAAGAAATTAAAGAAGTTCGTGCTGGTGATATTGCTGCTGCTATTGGACTTAAAGATGTAACAACGGGCGATACCCTGTGTGACATGAAAGAGAAAATCATTTTAGAAAGAATGGAGTTTCCCGAGCCAGTAATTGCGCTAGCAGTAGAACCTAAAACAAAAGCGGACCAAGAAAAAATGGGTGTTGCGTTGTCTAAACTTGCGGCAGAGGACCCTTCATTTCGCGTATCAAGTGATGAAGAATCGGGTCAAACCATTATTGCAGGTATGGGTGAACTACACTTAGACATTATTGTCGATCGGATGATGCGCGAATTTGATGTTGAATGTAATGTTGGTGCGCCACAAGTTGCATACCGTGAAACAATTACATCAGCAGTTGAGCATCAACACAAATTTGCTAAGCAATCAGGTGGTCGTGGTCAATATGGTCATGTGTATTTACGCATTGAGCCACAAGAACCAGGTGCTGGTTATGAATTTGTGGACGAAATTAAAGGTGGTGTAATACCTAAAGAATACATTCCCGCGATTAATAAAGGTATTCAAGAACAAATGGAGAATGGCGTCTTGGCAGGTTCTCCATTGGTGGATATGAAAGTAACAGTTTATGACGGCTCTTACCACGATGTAGACTCAAGCGAAATGGCATTTAAAATTGCTGCTTCTAAGTGTTTAGCTGAAGGTGTAAAAATGGCTAATCCACAGTTACTCGAGCCAATGATGGCAGTAGAAGTTGTTACCCCTGAAGATTACATGGGTGATGTCATGGGCGATATCAACCGTCGTCGTGGTTTGCTAGGCGGTATGGAAGACCTTCCAAATGGTAAACAATTAAAAGCAGATGTACCATTAGCGGAAATGTTTGGTTATGCAAACGATCTTCGTTCAATGACACAAGGTCGTGCAAGTTACTCAATGGAATTTGCAAAATATACAGCAGCACCAAAGAATATTGCAGATGCAGTTATTGAAAAATTAAACAAATAATAAGCGTTAAAGAGGAACAAAAATGCCAAAAGAAAAATTCGAAAGAACCAAGCCCCACGTAAATGTCGGCACAATTGGTCATGTTGATCATGGTAAAACAACTTTAACAGCAGCAATGACTAAAGTCATGTCAGAAATTAACGGCGGTG
>CALFDA010000082.1 GCA_937950605.1 uncultured PS1 clade bacterium
GTTTTTTCATATTTAAAACCTAAAAAGCCCAGCGAAAACTAGGCTTTATTATTTTCTTTATTTATGCAAAAAATAATTAGTAGCCGCCTTTACGCTTAGTTTCTGGCAAACCTGCAATTTTCCCTGCTTGTTTAGCAGGACCTTTTGGAAACAGGGCATAAAGCTCCTTAGTGGTTAACTTGCCATTCCAGTCGCCTTTTAGAGATTTGACCATGTTGCGCTCATTAGGTTGGTTGGCGTTGTTATTAATGTATTCATCACGCAAGAAGTTGATGACTTTAAAACTTTCGTTGGTTAAATTAACGCCTTCTTCTTTTGCTATTTCTTCGGCAACACTTTCATTCCACTGATTAAAATCAACTAAATAACCGTGATTATCTCTTTCTAAGTCAGCTAATATCATTTGTTTTCTCCATCGTTTAAATCTAGCTTCAAACTTTAAGCGAGCAACCCGCTCGCCACCTAATAATACCTGATTAAAATACTATTTGTGATATTTTGCGATTTATACTCTTGTTTGGTGTAAGGTTTTTGCTCAACAAATCTTTAAGTTTAACTGTTTTACTTTGTTCTGCATAAACGCTTTAATATAGGTTGTTTCACTATGTTCAACTGTCAAATAACAAGTCATTTTCATCAGTCATTATTTTCTTTTAATGTCAAGAGCATTGCATCGCCGTAAGAAAAAAACCGATATTTTTTCTTGATGGCGTGCTGGTAAATTTCCAGCATTCTCTCTTGCCCGATAAAAGCACTTACTAGCATAAGTAGTGATGACTTAGGTAGGTGAAAATTAGTTAGCATTTTATCCACCACTTTGAATGAATAACCCGGATAAATAAAAATATCTGTCTCTCCTTGTGCCACTTTCAACACACCAGATTTTGCAGCAGATTCTAAGCAACGAACCGCAGTTGTGCCTATCGCAATGACATTTTTGTTGATTCTTTTTGTTTGCTGGATTTTATCAATACTATCTTGAGAAATCTCATAATATTCGCTGTGCATTTTGTGGTCCTTGATGTTGTTAGTTTTCACTGTTTGGAAAGTACCTGCGCCTACATGTAGAGTTATAAAAGTTGAATCAACTCCTTGATTTTTTAAACTTTCTAACAAAATATCATCAAAATGTAATCCCGCCGTAGGTGCGGCAACTGCGCCGTCTTGCTGAGCATAAACGGTTTGATAACGGTTTAAATCTTGTGCTTCATCTGCACGCTCAATATAAGGTGGCAATGGAATATGCCCTATATCTTTTAATAATGTGAGTAATGAATCGGTTGCAAATTCAAGCGTGTAAAAAGTTTTTTCTTTATTTAAAACCCTTACATTGTCGCCATTTTCAAGCGTAATTTTGCTGCCTATTTGTGGTGCTCTTGAGGCACGAATCATCACTAAGGCCTGTGTTTCGTTTAATAGGCGTTCAATCATAATTTCAACTTTGCCGCCTGAGGCTTTATGTCCAAATAATCGAGCCGGAATCACACGCGTGTTATTCATCACCAATAAATCTTTAGCCTGAATAAAATCGCCTATTTTGCTAAAACTTGTGTCAATAATCGAATCTTGCACAACTAAAAGCCGCGAATCTGTTCTATTTTTTAAAGGATATTGTGCAATCAATGATTTAGGTAAATCAAAATCAAAATCACTTAGTTGCATCTTTAAAATCTCTATTGTTAAATAATTCTAATACCTGATAAGTTGCACTCACAAGTGCGCGCGGTGTAATCGTTGCCCCAGTAAACGCATCAAACACGCCGCCATCTGCTTTGACTTTCCATTGTTTAGCAACGGGGTTAGATAAAGACAAACCTTTAAATTGTTTAATCCAATTTGACTTTTTAGTCTCAATTTTATCTCCTAATCCTGGGGTTTCTTTGTGCGCGATAACTCTAACGCCTAAAAGTTTTTTATCAATACCAATGCCTGTTAATAAACGAATATTGCCACTATAGCCATGCGGATAAGTGTGTTCAATTAAATAAGCAAAAACTTGATTGTTCTTTTTAGCAGGATAAATACTTAGCGTTTGTTGAATGCCATGCAAGGTTATTTGTTTTAGCATTTTATCTTGCACAATATCGTTATCGTAACCACTAACTAACTCACCAAGGCGCTTAATTAGTAGTTGTTCTTCGTTATATTTGATACGCTCTTTAGTAAAATTATGCACAGCAGAGGTAAAGAATATGCTCACCAAAGTAAAAACAAATAACAAAAATCCTGCTTTGAATATGCTTTTTACGTTCATTTTCCAAACACCTTAGGCTGGGTGTAATAATCAATCAGCGACACTGTCATATTCATCAATAGAACAGCAAAAGCAATACCATCTGGATAAGCGCCAAAACTACGTATAACTACAACCAATACACCCATCAAAAAACCGTAAATAAGTCGTCCTTTTGGTGTAGTACTAGCTGTTACTGGATCTGTGGCAATAAAAAATGCGCCCAACATTGTAGCACCTAGCATCAAATGATTTTGCATAGGCAGATAATGTTCGCTATCACCAGCGAATAACAAGAACGCACTTATCGCAATACCTAGTAAAAACGCAACAGGAATGTGCCACAAGATAATTCGTCTAGCAAGCAGGTATAAACCTCCTAATAAAAAACCTATATTAATCCACATCTGAGCACTTGAATATATATTTAACTCGCTTACCATCTTGCCTAATGCTAGTTGGATTTTTACATCATCTAATCGTGTTGCACCACTTAATGCATCTACTGGATTCAAATTAAAAATTACATCAAGTGCTTGAGTTAAATTAACAAATTCGCCTGCCCATGTAGTCATTGGCAATGGGTAAGAAATCAGTAAAAAAGCATATCCCAACATTGCTGGATTAAATGGATTGTTGCCTAATCCACCATATAATTGCTTGCCAAAAATAATAGCAAAATTCACCCCAACTACCACAATCCACCAAGGCGCAATAGACGGAATAGAAAGTGCTAATAAAATGCCTGTTAAAACAGCAGAACCATCTGTAATTGAGGGTTTAATCGGCAGTTTTCTGATTGCTAAAAAACTTGCCTCCACTGTGATTGCAACCAATACAGCTAGGATAATTTGTATAATCACCCCCCAGCCAAAGTGGGCATAACTAGCGCCGATGCCTAATACAAGCGCATAAATCACTTGACGCATAATTTGCGAAGTTGAATCAAACACCATTTTCATCTTTTGAGTCTCTTTTGTTCTTAACTCTTGCTATTGCCTGCGCTATTTTAGTTTTTTTGCTTGCGTCTTGCGCCATTTCCTGTTTGAGTTGTGCTTTTTTTCTTGCCATCATCTCGGCACGCTCTTTTTTATTGCGCTTAACTCTAAACTCTTTAAATTCAAACCGCTCTCTTGCAGTATCTATTTTTTGTTGCTCTATTGTGCGTTTGCGATGTAGTGCCTTAGCAAACGAAAAATACTGGGTCAGCGGTATATGACTGGGACACACCACATCACAACAGCGACATTCTATACAATCGCCCAAATTATAGTCTAGTGCCCTGTTAGTGTTTTTGCTCTTAGCATACCAAAATAGTTGTTGAGGCAATAAATTTATTGGACACACTTGATTACATTGTCCGCAACGAATACAAGATTGTACTGCTGGTGTTGGCACTACATTATTGACAAACATACAATTGGTAGTTTTATAAACCGCATAGTGCATGTTTGCCACATCAATGCCCATCATCATACCGCCTATTCTAATTTGGTGCGGGGCTGGGTTTGGATAAGATTTTGCTACTAGCGAGGCAAATGATGTGCCTATTCTTGCCTCATAATTTCTAGGCTCTTGCACAGCAGAACCCGTTATTGTAACAATGCGCGAAATCAAAGGTTTGTTGTCAATAATCGCATCATAAATTGCTTTTACTGTGCCAACATTTTGGCACAATACGCCATAATCTGAGGCAAATTTTCCCGAGGATATTTCTATGTCAAACAAGGTTTTAATAAGTATTTTTTCAGCACCAGAAGTATATTTGGTCGGGATTTGAACAATGTCAATGTGGTCGTTAAAGTTATACATTAGCAGTGAATGTAGGGCTTCTTGCTTGTCATCTTCAATCGCAATAACGGCTTGTTTAGCACCACAAGCATGCAACAAAACTTCCACGCCGCGGATTATCTCACGAGGATAATGTTGCATTAAAGCATCATCACACATAATTCCTGGTTCACATTCGGTAGCGTTTATAATCAATGTGTGTGCACCCTGTGCGTTGTTTATTTTCGCATGGGTTGGAAACCCTGCCCCCCCCATACCAACAATGCCTGCTTCTCGAATTCTTTGAATCAATTTTTCAGGGCTATAATGTTGGAAATCTTGGTTATATCGCTGGATTTCAATCCATTCATCTTTGCCATCAGAATCAATCACAATGCACATGACTTCAATACCAGATGGATGTGGAATTGGGTATTTTTTAATAGCTGAAATCACCCCCGAAATAGAAGCATGCAAATAGCTTGAATGTTTGCTGATTGTTTTTGCAATAATTTGTCCAGTTAGCACTTTTTCACCTATTTTTACATAAGGTTGTGCCTCATCTTCAAACCTTTGTTTTAAAGGTAATATCACCCGTTTTGGCGGTGCAACTTGTCTAACTTCTGAGTCTTTCACAGGATACGGGTTTGGCAAATATATACCACCTTTAAAACTATAACTAGCCACAATCTACCCCCTGTAAATCTGGCACATAAAAACTCGACGTTGGTTCTTTAATGTGGATACAATCCACAGGGCACACTGGAATACACAAATTACAGCCTGTACATTCATCTTCAATAACGCTTGTCATAACCTTAGAAGCACCAACAAACGCATCAACTGGACAAGCTTGAATACATAAAGTGCAACCGATACAAGATTGTTCATCAACATAAACCACATGGTTTGTTTTATTTTTGCCAAAATCTTCATTTAGCGCTACAGTTTCTACGCTTAAAAGTTCTGCCAAAGCATCAACTCCTGCTTGTCCACCAGGCGGGCATTGATTAATTTGTGCTACTCCTTTAGCAATTGCTTCTGCATAGGGGCGACATCCTGCAAAATCGCATTGCCCACATTGAGTTTGCGGCAAAATACTATCAATCTGATCAACCAATGGATTACCCGCTACTTTAAATTTAATTGCTGTATAACCTAAAACTAATCCCAAAGCTAGGGCTAGAACAGAAAAAATAAGAACCGACTCTATCATTACAAATCTCTTGCCAACATGAAAAATTTTACTTTGATAGCGGTGCTCTTACAAAACACAGCCATGATATAGATATGTTGTGGCTTAAAAAATTGTTAAGTTGGTAAAATATAGTCATTATGCCAGTCCAATAAAGCCCATAAACGCCATACTCATCAACCCTGCAGTAATCAGCGCAATCGGCACACCTTGAAAAACCAAAGGCACATTTGCACCTTCGAGACGCTCACGAATGGTTGAAAATAACACCAACACAAAAGAAAAACCTACTGCTGCACCAAAACCATAAACGATTGATGCTAAAAACCCATTATTTTGATTTACATTAAGTAACGCAACGCCTAATACTGCACAATTAGTGGTAATCAGCGGTAAAAACACCCCTAAGGATTGACGTAAAACGGGCGAGGTTTTATTTACCAACAATTCGGTAAACCCAACTACACCAGCAATCGTTACAATAAAAGCAATTGTGCGTAAATACTCCATTTCAAATGGGGTGAGAATATAGGTGTTAATCAAATAACTACTCACACTTGCCAAAGTTAGCACAAAAGTTGTGGCAAAACCCATGCCGATTGCGGTTTCAACTTTTTTTGATACACCCATAAATGGGCACAAACCCAAGAATTTTACTAAAGCAAAATTATTAACTAATATGGTGCTAATTAAAATTAAGACATATTCATTCATACGCGCAATTTTAACTGAAAACAACTTTAAAACCCAAATGAAACAAGCGATAATAACCTTATAAATTAGATTATATAAGCCCGCATGCTTTGCAGTTTTAAAAACCAAAAACATAAGTGAGCATAAAAACGAATCAAGCAACAACTTGGAGCAATGGACTCCAATTAGTAAAAACCTCTAAGGTTTGTTAGTGAGATTAGCACATGCATGTTTTTTAATTAAATAGGATTAATATGGGTATCTTAAGATAGTGCTATTTGATGCACCTGATGTGGTTATTTAAAAATAAACTAAATATATGCTTGATTGCTTACAAATAACTAACCATGTTTATGATTTTGCATAAGGATATAACTATGGATTATGTTTGGTTGGTGATTGCAGTTCTAATTTACAAGTTAATATTTCGCTATTAAAAAGCGTGTTGCAGAGTTAAACAAATAATTTTCTCAAAGATTAGTTGTCAGAATTACAGTGCGAAAAATCTAGACAAACTCATGATGTTATAAGCGAGCATAATAAATGCAATGAAGATTTAGTTGCTAAGAATCTTACATACAGAAGTTATCTTAACCCAAAATCTTGTTTGAGATTTTTTATTGGGTTTTCATGCTCTGTTCTTGCGTTATACATACCTCTAAATTTGATAGCGACAAATCAAGATTACTAACACAACCAGAAAACCCCTGTAATAAGGGTCATCAAATAGTTGCCTGCCACTAGATTTTGCTCGTCTTTTAAGATCTTTTCTAACAGTAATATAGTGCCTTGTTATATTGCCTTTTCATACTGCTACAACATAATTTGCACTGGGTCTGCACATAATTCCCCAGCATTCCAAAGTTCAATAGGGTTCACTATTTCTTTAATTTTTAAATCTTTTTTACCCGCATTAGAAATTAACAAAATTCTATACATTTCTCCTTTCTTTGAGTTATATAATTTTCTTGCCCAACCCCACTGTGTACCAGATATTTGAAATAGTTGCGGTGCTTCGTCTATTTTGCTTTTAACTTCATAGTAGGCAATATCTTCATCATTATCTCTTATTACAAAATCGTAGCCCTTGCCAGTATTCCCGTTTTTATTTAGCCAAACCACTTCGTTTTTTGGATACTTTTTCACCAAGTGTTTATTGGCAAAGCGTTCTCCCCAATCGCCTATCGCTTTACTATTTCTAGTTTTGTTTAAGTTCTCAATACTTTCTCTTTCTTGTTTAGCATTATTAACCGTATCATCAGTTTTAGCATTTTCTTTTATGTTTTGGTTAGATAAATCGTTTTGCGAGTAATCTGGAAAATCAGACTCATCAATACTTATGCTTGCTTCTTCTGGATTTACATCAGGACTCCAGTCATATTCATTGTTTTCGCTTGAATTATCACTTTGTGCTTTTTTCCATTTCTCAAATTCTTCAAACTTTTCTCCATCTACGGCTTTTAGTCCAGTTTCCTCTTCAAACTTTGTAACTATATCCAACTTAAGCCCAAGTGCTTTAACGAGTTTTTCACTATTATCATCTTCTTTGTCATAACCATCGTTCAAATCATCTAACTCTACTTCATCTATAGGTAAATCTATTAAATTACCATCCTTGTCATATAGCCACTTACTTTTACGCAAAGCATACATGGCTTTTGATGTTTTCTCCATACCTTTGTTATATGGGTGCATTTGGTTTGTTTTTGTTGCTATATAACCTTTTAATTTGTTGGTATGCTTAAGCAATATTGACCATAAGAATATAGATTTTTCAATAGTGATATTTTCGAGAGAAAAACCTAACCCATCGATGTCAAAATATGGATTAAACCCATTAACACTTCTTTCGTACCGACCATAATCATGAACTCCAATATCATTGATACCAGACATCTTCAAATTATCTCTAACCCCTAGGCTTTTTAAAAATTTACTTTTACTACTGTCTTCTGTTAATTGAATCCCTACTTTGAGAAAATAAATATTATCACTTAGATTTCCTTTATACCAAGTTAATAACTCATCCTCGCAAAAATACACATCATTTGGTTTTTGATAAGAGATTGCTTGGCTTTGATTTATGCACCGTATAAATTGTGATTGCTTCAGTAAATCCGCAACCTCTGGTTTTTGGTACTTATCACACTTCAACCAAATATCTAATACTCTCTTGAAGTCATCTATATATTCATTTTTTTCAATATAACTACCTTGGTATTTAGGAATAATGAACTCTTTAATCTCTGCTATATTATCTGGTTCTTCAAGACCAAGATTCTTCAAGAACTCCATAGATTCCTCATTCTCTACAATAAGCTCTCTTAACAGTTTTGAACCTTGATTCTCCCTCATATGGCAGATATACCTGTAAATCACCAGAATCATTTTCTGGACAAATATGCGAGTCATCTTCTAATCGAATAATTGGACGTTTTCTTAGAACTCCTTCGTTCTGATATAGAGATTGACTTTTTGTTATACCTGAATAGAATTTTATAATCCATTTATCATCTTTGGTTTTTATAAATTCCTCAGTTATTTCTGTACAGAATTTTTCCATAATAATTGCAGAAATACCCAATATCTTTATCAAATAACCCCATAAATCTTTTGTTTTATTAGATGTAGATGTAATCTCCGTACTAAGCCAAGCTTCTCTTGCAAATAAATTATAACAATCTGAATTATCTAACAGGGTTGTTAGTTCTTTTTCTCTTGCTAATAAAGCGTTTTCTGCATTTATATATCCATTATCTGAAGTTGGTAATAGCGGATTGGTTGCTAGTGTGTCTTTAACTTTATGAAATGCCGAACTATACAATGGATGTGTATTTTCAGAATCGATAGGTAGCAAAGTCAAAAAATCAACATCCAATAATCCATTGTTTTTAACTGACTCTATGCTCTCAGATATTAATATTGATAATTCATTTGTAATAATCTTATTTTGAGTATCACCAAAAGGAATTGTCTCTCGGTTAGGGGTGGTTTTATAAGGTGCATGAATTAAAAACTTTAGCCCCGTTGTTTCGTTTGTAGGAAAGAAAACAAATAATTTTGAATCACGCACTGGAACAACGGTATCGGTATCGGTATCGGTATCTAGCAAAAAAGCAACTACTATGTTTAATTCTGTATTTAATTCTGTACCATCTATTTTAATGATTTTTTTAAATATCAAATAATCTCTTAGATTGTCTTGTTTATTAACCTGCGAGATTAGTCTTGCTTTATCTTCATTTATTTCAGCTAGATAATGACCCTTGTCTGATTCTGTGCTCCACTGAACCTCTTGAATGTTCCTCAAGAATAATAATGACTCGGACTCCAACGCTCGCAATCGGCTAGATATTTGTTCGTAGCAATCTTCAGACGATATATCAGGGTGATCGAATGGGATAGATATGACTGTCTCATGCGCTTTAATAGTTAGCGGTTTCACTGTTTTTGGAACAATAAAATCAGTAATTTTGAAGTGATAATCTCCAGAATAAATGCTTGGTGTTTTCGTTATTGCAAATACTGATTTAAATCCAGCTCCAAAAGTACCAATTGAGTTAACATCATCTTTTTTTGTTGATGATCCTACGGTAGTTATCGAATCAATATCCTTAAAATCGAACTCTTCACCATTGTGCGTTACTTTAAGAGACTTAGAAGTTAAGTCAAACATAACTTCTGATGCCCCAGCATCATCTGCGTTTTGCAAAAGTTCATAGATAAAATGGCATGGGTCTGAATATAGTCCAGTTATTATTTCATGGGATTTATCATTATTATCACGACACGATTGAATATGATCACATCTTTTCTTTGTTAAGTCTGATAAGTCCATACCAGTCTCCATTTTATTACCTGATTCACATTTTAAACAATACAATATAAGATGGTTATCAAAAATAAACTAAACACGTGTTTCATTACTTACAAATAACTAACCATGTTTATGATTTTGTATAAGGATATAACTATGGATTATGTTTGGTTGGTGATTGCAGTTCTAATTTACAAGTTAATATTTCGCTATTAAAAAGCGTGTTGCAGAGTTAAACAAATAATTTTCTCGATTAAAGATTAGTTGTCATAATTACTTACTCAACAGGGTCAATATCCAAATACCAACGCACCTTGTTTTTTAATGATAAAGAATCGGTGTGTTGATTTAGAGTAGCAAGCATTTGGTGTAGGGCTTTTCTGTCGGTAGATTGTAGATATAGATGGAAGTAATAATGATTAGCCTTTTTTTCTATTATCGGTGTGACTGGACCCCAAATCTCCACCGAGTTGATGTTGATGTTTTTGAGTAAATTAGCGATTTCTTGCAGAAATTCTTTAGCATTGTGTTTGATTTTGGCATGTGCACAAATCAGTGCCTGATATGAAAATGGTGGCATTTTAGCTTGTGCACGTTGTTTGAGCAGGGTGCTGGCGAATTGAGTATAGTGATTTGACAACACATAATTAAAAATCTGGTGTTCTGGATAACGTGTTTGAATGATAACTTCGCCTTGTTGATTATCTCTGCCCGCACGACCTGATACTTGAATTAGCAATTGCGCTAAATATTCAGTGCCACGAAAATTGCTAGATAACAATCCACCATCAACATCTAAAACACCTACCATTGCTAGTTGCGAAAAATCATGTCCTTTTGCCAACATTTGTGTACCAACGATAATGCATGGTTTACCAGAATTAATTTGTGTCAAGTGATTAGCAAAGGCTTTTTTGCGTCTAGTGGTATCACGGTCAATACGAATAATTGGGGTATCAAAAAAATGTGAACTAAGCGTCTCTTCTAATCTTTGTGTTCCATAACCAAACACTTCGAGTGATTGCTGGGCGCAATTAGGGCAAGTTTGCTCGGGTATTTTTTCATGATTGCAATGATGACATTTTAGGCGGTTGGTAAAGCGGTGATAAATCATTAGCGAGTCGCAATAATCACACTCCGATTTCCAACCACATTGTGTACAAAAATAAACTGGTGCATAACCACGGCGATTGATAAACAGCATTACTTGCTTGCCATTGGACAGATGTTGTGTCATTTTGGCAATTAACATTGCCGAAAGCGCTGTGTTTGTTTCGGTGCGCATATCGATTAAATTGATTTTTGGTAATTGTGCCCCATTTGCACGCTTGGCAAGATTTAGGCGAGTAATTTTTTTATCTATCACCGCTTTTAACATTTCTAATGATGGTGTTGCTGTGCCTAAAACAATGGGAATATTAGCTTGCTTAGCACGTATAAAACACAAATCTCTAGCCGAATATCGGAAACCAGATTGTTGTTTAAAAGAGCTATCATGCTCTTCGTCAATAATAATCAATCCTAAATTTGGCATGGGGGTAAAAATTGCGCTACGAGTGCCTAATACCACACCAGCAGTATTATTTTTTGCCATAAGATAAGCATCGAGATTTTGTGTTGTGTTGCGTTGTGAATGCATACAGACAATGCATGTATCTAAGCGTGATTTAAAACGTGCAATCATTTGTGGGATTAAGTTGATTTCAGGCACCAAAATCAGTATTTGCTTGCCTTGACAAAGCACGGTTTGTGCAAGTTGTAAGTAGACTTCAGTTTTGCCACTACCTGTTACCCCGTGTAATAAAAATCCACGGTATTTGTCTAATGAAAATAATATTTCATCAATTGCTAATTTTTGCGCTTTGGTGATTGAGAAGTTGGGTTTTTCAATTTTACTTGCTAGCCCCACGACTTTTTTAATGATAGCATCTTTGCCAATACGCAGATTTTTTGGCAATGCGGTCGCAATAACTTCGCCAATTGGATGGTGATAATATTTTGAAGACCAAAACAAAAAGTCCAAAATAGGTTTATCTAAAATAGGTGCTTCGTCTAATAATTTATCAATATGTTTAAGTTTTTCAAAGTTGCTTTTTTCTTTGTGTGAAAGCACAACGCCAACAACTTTTTTGCGTCCAAAAGGCACTTTCACGCGAGAACCCACCTCTATCTTATAATCAGATAAATAGTCAAAGGTTTTGTTTAGTGGCACTAAAATAGCGACTTCAAGTATTTGCGACAAGTATGTTGTTGTTATACTAAAATGGACAATTTTATACAATAAACATGTATGGTTGTCATTCAAAACGTAGCCAAAGATTTATCGCTTAATACGCGACATCTTGCGGATATTTTGCAACAAGTTATTAGCGATTTAAAAGTTGGAGATAGCGAGTTGTTAGTTCGATTAGTTGATGAAAATGAAATCCGACAACTAAACAAAACTTATCGTGGCAAAGATAAAACAACTAACGTTTTATCTTTCCCATGCGATATACCTAAAGAGGTTGGCGAATCTATTTTAGGCGATGTAGTGATTTGTGTTGCTGTAGTGAAATCTGAAGCCACATCAAAAAACAAAACCTTTAAAAATCACCTACTACACATAGCAGTTCATGGCATTCTACACCTACTAGGCTTTGACCATATTGATGATAATGACGCTGTCAAAATGGAAGCTTTAGAAATTAAGATTTTACAAAAATTGACTAAAAAATCAGATAAGTTATTATCCGTTTTATCCCCCAAAACCCACCCCCAACAATGACATATTGTCATAATATATTCAAGTATTGATTATTTTATCTTTTTGTTGATAATTCAAGGTATAAGTCAGTAAAAATCAACATTCTTATAACGCCTTTGATGAAAAAATGTCATAAATTAATGTTGTT
>CALFDA010000083.1 GCA_937950605.1 uncultured PS1 clade bacterium
ATATTGAAGTTAGTCGCATTATTAAACTTAGAGATTTATTAAATGCAATTGATGTTTCTACATTCAATAAAAATCATATTGGCACTGCGATTCAAGCAGCAAGAAAACGTGTTATTCGATTATTTCTCGATACGACATAGAGAATCAAATTCACAATATTGACAAGCTATTTTGTTTGGCAAAACTTGTGCTTTACCTTGTTGAAAATCATGACTAGCGGCATTTAACATGGTTTTCCATGTAATAATTTGTTCTTCCCATGTTTGGCAAGAGTGTCTGCTGGATTGTTTAGGCAATAAATCGGTATTTTTTGCCAAACCTTTAATACTAACTTTATCAGCGTTTAATTGAATAAATGCAATACCTTCTACAGTGTTAGCAATGGCATAGATAGGTAATTGTGGTTGTGTTATTGATTCGCCACACCACTGATTAACAGTAGGGTTTCCAATTTTGTAATCATAAATGATTTTATCTCCTGCTTTGGTTTTATCAAGTCTGTCTAATCGAGTGGTGAATTTGAGTCCTGCAACATCAACATCAACAGATTTTTCAGTTGATAAAACCACAAAAGACTCTCTTTGTTTATCGATCTCAATGAGTTTGTAAATGATTGCTACAATTCTTTTTTTCTCGTTTCTGGTAAATCCTGTATGCTGATAATGTTGGGTGGCAGTATTTATTTTTACATTAATAAGGGCTGTTAATTTATCTTGAGTTAATGATAATAATGCTTCATGTGAGTTAATTTCTTCATAAAAGTATTGCAAAGTTTTGTGAATAATTTCGCCTTGTTCGATTCTATCTAAACCGATGTGTGGTGTGTTTATTGGTTGAATATTAAATCGATGGGCAAAACCACTAAAGGCACATGCCATTTGGCTTTTTAAAATATTTACACCACTATGCACTTGCTTATTTTCTAACGGTTTGGCTTTCGTGTTATCGAGAATTTCTAATTTTTGTGTTTGGTAGAGGTGTTCGAGGTTTAGAGTCTCATGTTCAAACTTTAACAAAGGGCAGGGGCATTGTTCTTTATCAAAATGTGTTTTAGCATAAGAAAAAATTACCATATCAGATAATTTATTTAGACAGGCAAAAGTTTTTTGCGCATCATCTTTAATTAGATCGAAACTTGTTCTTGGAATTTTATGTTGAATAGCAATACTATTAGGAATAAAACGCGGTGTGTTGAGTGTTTCAGGCAAGTATTCATCACTCATTCCTAACACCCAAGCTTTATCAAAGTACAAACCTTGTGCTTCTAAAGCACCTAATATTTGAATTGGAGTTTTTGCAGATTTTGCTTGAAAAATTACCTGCGAAAGCCAATCTTGCAAATCGCTAATAGCACAAATTGCATCTATTTTAATTTTTGTTTGAGCTAATTGGTTTAGTCCAAGTGTGGATTGTTGATATTTATCTAATAGTTGGTATTCGGTGCTAGACAACACTCTATCAGTAGCAAACCCCCAAATTTGCAAATAAGCATCAAAATCTAACAACCATTGGTCATGTGTTTGTTGTTTTTTTGGTGTTTGTGCTGTGATTTTCTCAAGTAATGTTTTTAATTTTGGTGTGTTTTTTAGATAATTTTCCAAGCGTGCAAATTTAAACTGTGTTGTGGAAAAATTTAGCACGTGATTAACTAATAGAGCGCGTGCAGATTTTTCTTGTTGTGCATAGGCAATATAAGGCGAAACAATAGCATTATTAAAAGTGTGCGTTTTAATGCAGTTGTTTTGTAGTTGTTGACAAAACTCTAATAATGTAAGAATATGGCGGATTAATGGATATTCGGTTAATGGCAATCCCAAAGAAATATTATAAGATTTTTGTCCAGTTTCAACCAAAGTGTTAGTAAATACTTGGTTAAAAACCGATTGAATTTGATGATAATCCTTGCTTAGTGTTGGACAAACAATAGCAATGTTTTTGTCTGGGTGTTTTAGGTTTAAGTTTTTTGCCCAACGAGCTACAGTTAACATCTCATCTTGCGTATTTTGAAAAATTTTACTATCGTTTTGTGTGTTGTTTTCTGCTAACTCAAACGTCCGAAATCCAATCTTATCAAACAATAATAATTGTATAGGGGTTAGTGTTTTAAAACCGTAGACATAGGGTTTTGTTAAATTACAGTTATGCGTTTTTATAATGCGCATAGGTAAATCGTTATAATCTAGTAAATTGCGTGTTAATTTAATTTTTTGATAATGTTTCAACCAAGTGGCAAAAAGTCTACTGACTTGAAAGTCCGAGTTCGATAATTGTGTGTAATTAATTAGGTGTGTGTGGCAATAATCGTTATTTTTAATGACTTCATCTAGTAAATTAGCATCAACATTTTGCCCCAATATTTGCATGGATTGTTTAATCAACATGCGAGATTCAATATTTGAAATTAGGCGTTTTTCTGTATTGGGTTCGAGCAATCGCCAAGTTGTTTCTAAGTATTGATGCCAAGGCAAGGTTTTTGGCAGAGGATATTTTCCTTTTTGTAATCCCCAAGTTCTTTTAAACGCTATAGATTGACGATTGTTTGCTAAGATAATAGTATCATCTTGAGTAATTGTTTTTAGTTCGGTGTTAATCCACATAGCCAAAAAAAGTGTTGAGTCTAGTGTTTAAAATATCTAGTCCTTGTTTTTTTAAACTAGAAAATAACTGCACTTTAACATAAGGGTATTTTTCAATTTTTCTTTTTACTGTAAGCAATGCATTGCTAGATGCACCTCTTTTAAGTTTATCAGATTTGTTTAATAAGATTTGCGTTGGTAAATTGACACCAATGCACCAGTCTAGCATGATTTGATCAAGCCTTGTGAGCGGATGACGCACATCCATCACCAACACCGCACCTGCTAGGCATTGACGTTGGGTAAAGTATTCAGCCATGTTTTTTTGCCATTGCTGTTTGGTGTGTTTTGGTGCTTGCGCATAACCATAGCCTGGTAAATCAACTAGGCGGCGATGTTTATCCAGTTCAAAAAATACTAAATGTTGCGTTCTGCCTAGTGTGCGAGATACTTTTGCTAATTTTTTTTGTAAAGTAATCGCATTGATGGCACTAGATTTGCCAGCATTAGAGCGTCCAGCAAAAATGACTTCATAGCCATAGTCTTGAGGACATCCTTTTAGTGAAGGGCAAGAAAGTAAAAACTTAGCTTGGTGATAATGATTGTTCATTTAAAAGTTACCAACACATTAATTTTAAGTTAATTCGGGGTGTATATTTTAAGTTATAAGAGGTATAATGTCCCGCGTGTTGGTAATGGATTAACGACACGTATTTTGAATTAATTAACTGAGGAGAAAATTATGTTTTCAGCGAGAAAAAGAGTTTTAGTAGCAGTAGTTGCTACACTATCAATGAGCACTATGGTGCAAGCAGATGGCGGAGCGGCTTATAATGCATCTGGTTGTGCCGCATGTCATGGTGTTGATGGCAAGGCAACAATCCCAAATTACCCAAATCTTGCAGGTCAACAAGCCGCTTATACAGTCAAACAATTAAAGGCCTTCCAGGCTGGCACACGTAAAGACCCAGTGATGAGTCCAATGGCAAACACTGCTGCTGGTAAAGAACAAGTTATAGCCAAATGGTTGGAAAAGCAATAATTTAGATAATGTTTCTAATGGGGTGCAACCGACAAATGTTTTAATGATGATTTTGTCCAAACCACCCTCCAACCACAAAACTACCTAGAACATCGCATGCAATAACTATTGCAATAACAACGTTATGACATCGATGCTTTTAGATTGCTAAGTTGTTAGATTTAAATTGCTAAATTACTAAGTTGTTTTGTTAGGTTATGTAGGTTATAGAAACATGCGCTAA
>CALFDA010000084.1 GCA_937950605.1 uncultured PS1 clade bacterium
TGTTTTTGATTTAGCAACTGACTCGCTAGATTATATGAGTGCCAAAATCATTGGCTGGGTATTTTTAGTCGATAAAGACAGTTTTTATATCCCTGTTGCGCACAATTATCCAAATGCACCAACACAACTAAATTTTGATAAAACATTAGCCAAACTACGCTCGGTTTTAGAAAATCCAAATATTGGCAAAATTGGACAAAATTTAAAATATGATAGCCATGTTTTAGCAAATTACAATGTTAAACTCAATGGCATTATTGATGACACCATGCTTAAATCTTATTGTTTAAATTCTGTAATTTCACGGCATAATATTGACGACCTAGCACAACATTATCTAGGGTACACAACTATTCGTTTTGAAGATGTTGCAGGAAAAGGCAAAAAACAAACCAGTTTTAATCAGGTTAATATCAAAGATGCTAGCCCATATGCATGTGAAGACGTTATTGTTACTCATAAACTCAATGAAGTGTTAGCGCAAAAATTGCTCAACAATACCCAGCTTTACAAACTTTATAAAATCATAGAATTACCTCTTATCCAAGTTTTACTCACCATAGAACGAAACGGCGTAGCGTTAGATGTAGAGACTTTAGGCAAACAACAACTAAATATTGTCAAGCAAATGCAAAACATCAAAGCACAAGCTCTCGAATTAGCAGGTGTTGATTTTAATCTTGAATCACCAAAACAAATCCAACAAGTTTTATTTTCGGCACAAGGTTTAGGATTAATGCCAAAAAAGAAAACCCCCAAAGGCGCACCATCAACGAATGAAGAAGCCTTGAAATTATTAGACCACCCATTAGTAGATTTAATATTAAGTTATCGCACATTGACAAAACTTAATTCTACTTACTTAGAAGCCTTGCCCAAGCAAATTGACCCGCACACCCAAAGATTGCACACCTCTTACCACCAAGCAATAACCGCCACAGGACGCCTATCTTCTAGCAACCCAAACCTACAAAATATCCCCATTCGCACCACTGATGGCGCACGTATCCGCGCTGCATTTGTTGCTAGTTCGGGCAATACAATCATTGCCGCAGATTATTCACAGATTGAGCTTAGAATTATGGCACATCTGTCCAAGGACACAAATTTATTAAACGCATTTAATCAAGATTTGGATATACACAGTGCCACCGCTTCCGAGGTATTTGCTATAGCGATTGATAAAGTTAGCACGCAACATCGTCGTCGCGCCAAAGCAATTAATTTTGGTTTAATTTATGGCATGAGTGCCTTTGGCTTAGCCAAGCAAATTAATGTCTCACGCACCCAAGCCAAGCAATATATTGATGCCTATTTTGAAAATTATCCTAGCGTTTTGCAATACATGGAAAACACCAAAAAAACCGCTAAAGCACAAGGCTATGTTGAAACTGTGATGGGCAGGCGTTTATATTTGCCACAAATTAACGCCAAAAATAAAATGCAACAACAACACGCACTTAGAACAGCCATTAATGCACCTATGCAAGGTTCTAGTGCCGATATTATCAAAAAAGCCATGTTAGATGTCCACGCATGGATTGGCTTGAACAACCCAGATATTAAAATGATTATGCAAGTTCATGATGAATTAGTATTTGAAGTCCGTAGCACAAAAGCCCACGAGTTTTGTAATACAATACAAACGCTGATGCAAAATGCCTATCGGCTAGATATTCCGTTAAAAGTAGATATTGGCATTGGAAAATCTTGGCAACAGGCTCATTAACCAAAAAACTTTACAAAGTATTAAAATAACAAATTGAGATTTCTTTTTTACCCATGAAAACCAAATTAAAACAACTAATTATCAACAGTTTAAATACTTTAGTAGCAGATGGTGTGCTTAAAAGCGTCCCCGAAAATATTCGACTTGATCATGCAAAAGACGATACTCAAGGCGATTTTGCCACTAATATTGCAATGCTATTGTCCAAACAAGCAAAATGCACACCGCAAGACTTAGCAAAAAAAATTGTTGCAAAACTCGAAATAACTGATGAAATTGAAAAAATCGAAATAGCAGGTCATGGTTTTATTAATTTTTTTATCTCACAAACATCTAGCACTTCAATTATCAATAAAATCCTCGACCAAGGCAAAAATTATGGATTGTTAAATATAGGCACTGGACAACGCGTGTTGTTAGAATTTGTCTCTGCTAATCCAACAGGACCGCTACATGTTGGACATGGACGCGGTGCGGCATATGGGGCAACGCTTGCTAATCTTTTGCGCAATGCAGGTTTTACAGTTGATTGTGAATATTATGTGAATGATGCGGGGCGACAAATGGATATTTTGACAACTTCGGTTTATTTGCGTTATATAAATACCGATAAATTTCCCGACAACGGCTATCAAGGCGAATATATCACCGCAATTTCCAAACAAATTAAAGGCATCAAAAAACTTAATATTTTCACAAATGTT
Organism: uncultured PS1 clade bacterium; assembly: GCA_937950605.1. Taxonomy (GTDB): domain Bacteria; phylum Pseudomonadota; class Gammaproteobacteria; order PS1; family Pseudothioglobaceae; genus Thiodubiliella. Next base: position 2,434 of record CALFDA010000084.1, read on the forward strand.
AGTAAAGATGCGAAAGATGGTGGCGATAAAGAAAAACATATTGAGGATTTGATTAACAACTGCAAAACCCAATTAGGCGATGATTACAAAACCATTTTCAATCTAGCAATTAAGCACATTTTGGCGGACATCAAACAAGATTTATCAGAGTTTGGCGTTGAATATCAACAATGGTTTAGCGAGCAGTCTTTGCTTGATTCAGGTTTATCAAAAAAAATTATCGCAACCCTGCAAGCCTCTGGACATATCTACGAAAAACAAGGCGCGCTTTGGTTTAAAACCACTGATTTTGGCGATGATTTAGACCGTGTAGTGGTGCGTGATAATGGTGTGCATACTTATTTTGCCTCAGATATTGCTTATCATCTTGAAAAATTTGAACGCGGCTATGACAAAATTATTAACATTTGGGGTGCAGATCATCACGGTTATATTGCTAGAATTAAAGCCTGCATCAAAGCACTTAATCACAACCCCGATAAACTTGAGATTTTATTAGTGCAATTTGCCAATTTGTATCGCAGTGGCAAAAAAATAGCCATGTCAACGCGTAGTGGTTCGTTTGTTACCTTGCAACAATTACGCACCGAAGTTGGCAATGATGCGGCGCGTTTTTTCTATGTTTTACGCAAAGTTGATCAACACATGGATTTTGACCTCGATTTGGCTAAATCTAAAACCAATGAAAATCCAATATTTTATATCCAATATGCTCATGCGCGTATTTGCTCGGTGCTTGCTAAGGCACAAGATAATACACAAGCCCCCGATTTAACGTTGCTTAACAATGCACACGAGCAAGCACTTATCAAGCAGCTTTCTCGTTATCTAAATATCGTTAAAAATGCAGTGTTAAATTATGAACCGCATATTTTGGCGTATTATTTGCGTGATTTAGCTAAAGATTTTCACAGTTATTATAATAATTGCGAATTTTTAATTGCTGATAAAAACTTGCAAGCCTCACGCTTACAACTTATTACCGCTACCCAGCAAATATTGCAAAATGGATTAACCTTATTAGGTGTATCTGCACCCGAAAAAATGTAGAATTAAATTATGGATAATTTAAATTTATCTCGTATCAAAATAGAGGGTTTTAAATCCATAAAAAAGTTGGATTTAGAAATGAAACCAATCAATGTTTTGATTGGTGCTAATGGTAGCGGAAAAACTAACTTTATCTCTATTTTTGAACTACTAGACATAATTTACCGACGCAAACTACAAAAATATATCTCAACAAGGGGTGGAGCAGATAGGTTTTTGCATTTTGGTAGCAGAAATACTGAAAGAATAACAATTAATTTAGATTTAAGCGATGCAAATACTTATTTTTTAAGATTAACAAAAAACAGTGATAATGAAAGTTTTGTTATTGACGATAGTGTTGGTTGTAAAGTTTGCAATACCGCTCATGTTATTAGCCGTTCGCGTTCAGAAAGTAATATATGCGCATCACCTATTGACATTATTGAAACATCTAAAAAATATTTGCGCAGATGCAGAGTATATCATTTTCACGATACCTCTAAACATGCTAGGTTTAAAAACGCACAAGATATAAATAACAATGATTTTTTATGGAATGATGCAGGAAACTTAGCCCTTTTTTTATATCGTTTAAAACGTGATTTTAAGCGAGACTATCTGCAAATAGTCCAAGCTATTCAAGCGGTCGTCCCTTGCTTTCATGATTTTGTACTAAAACCAAAAGGCAATCAAAATGATGAAAATATTTTATTGAGGTGGCAACATAAAAACGACTTAGATAGTGTATTTTCAGCTAACCAACTATCCGATGGTACAGCACGCTTCATTTGTATGGCAACGCTATTTTTACAGCCTCGAGAATTACGCCCCCATACCATTGTTTTAGACGAGCCCGAACTCGGTCTACATCCTGATGCACTGAGTGTCCTATCAGACATTATCCAATCAGTAGCAAATGATGGTTCGCAAGTTATTATTTCTACTCAATCTGTTACTCTTGCTAATTGCTTTGAACCAGATGATTTTATTATAGTGGACTATGAAAATGGCGAATCTAAGTTTGAACGATTTGGCAAAGATAAACAAAAAGAGTTAAAAGAATGGCTCGAAAACTATCAAATGGGCACCACTTGGGAAGAGAATTTAATTGGTGGTATGCCTAAATGATAAGACTAATGATTTCTGTTGAAGGCCCATCAGAAAGAAAGTTTGTTGAACAAGTACTGATGCCACATTTATTAGATTTTAAAGTTCAGGTTGCCAATCCTCAGGATATGAAAGGCAATATTAGTGTTGATAGAGTTAGTAACAGATTAAACATCCTTATACATCATTATGATTACGTAACAACCCTATATGATTTTTATGGCTTTGAGCAAAAATCAGCAGGCGAAACTAAAAAAAGCCTAGAATTAAAAATTAAAAATAGAATTACATGTAAGCAACAACATAAAATAATCCCCTATATTCAAATGTATGAATTTGAAGCCTTGTTATTTAGTGATAGTCAAATAATGGCACAGGTATTAGGTATTAAAGAAAGCTGGGCTAATAATATCTTAAAACAATTCAAAAATAACCCAGAAGCCATTAACAATTCTAAAGAAACTGCACCATCTAAAAGAATTGAAAAACAATATTCTTATCGTAAAACCACAAACGCCCCTAATATTTTATCTCAAATAAGATTGAGCAAAATTCGCAAAAAGTGTACTGGTTTTAACACGTGGATAAACAAATTAGAAGATCTTGATAACTGATACCAAACAAAGAGCCAAAGCACTAGACATTAGCCAGTCTTTTATCGTGCAAGCACCTGCTGGTTCGGGCAAAACCGAATTATTAACCCAACGCTATTTAAAATTATTATCAGTATGTGATGCGCCCGAGAACATCATAGCAATGACTTTTACCAACAAGGCGGTTAATGAAATGACACAACGGGTTTTATCAGCCCTAAAATCCAGTTCCAACACTCAACCAAACGCCCCACACAAACAAATAACACACAAATTGGCATCAAAAGTCATGCAACGCTCAAACGCCAAAGGCTGGCACTTGTTGCAAAACCCAAAACGCTTAAATATATCCACCATTGACGGGCTTTATAACATGATTAACAATCGTTATCCCTTGTTATCACAACTCGTACCACGTCAAATCATGGCCGAAAATTGGGCGCGCGATGATGCTTATCAATATGCCACCGAACAGGTCCTATTAATGATTGACGATCAGCAACATGGCAAGGCAATTGCAAACCTATTATTGCATTTAGATAACAATGTCGAGCGCTTTCAAACGCTAATCAAAAACATGCTATCCAGACGCGACCAATGGCTAACGCGTTTATATAAAGATGATGTGCTAGATGTAGAAGTGTTAAAAAATAGTGCTCAAAATATCGTTTCACAACATCTTAAAACTCTGCATGAATTAGCCGAACCCTATTTTGACAAACATTTTTTTGCATTATTATCATCTAGTACCAATACCGAGCTTGCCGAGATTAAATCACTGCCTAAGTTTGCATGTGAAGACCTAAAAAAATGGCAATCTATCGCCAATTTATGCCTAACTAATAATGATGACTGGCGTAAAACCTTAAACAAAAAAAATGGCTTTCCAGCCGATTTAAAAGCACAAAAACAAGCGTTGATAGAAATTTTAAAAAATCTATCTACACAACAAAACCTAAAAACTCAATTAGCATGTGTAAAGCTGTTGCCTGATATTGATTTTTCTCAACAGCAAGCCGATATTTTATTATTAATTGCCCAAGTATTAAAATTGGGCGTAGCACATCTAAATATATATTTTCAACACCAACAAACACATGATTTTATCGAACTAGCCCTAAACGCCAATCAAGCATTAGACGAAGAACAAGGCATAAGCGATATTTCCCTGTTTTTAGATTATAAAATTCAACACATACTAATTGACGAATTCCAAGACACCTCAGTAACACAATTTAACACTATCGAAAAACTTATTCACCAATGGCAAGAAAATGACGGCAAAACCCTATTTTTAGTAGGCGACCCTATGCAATCAATTTACAGGTTTAGAGAATCACAAGTAGGATTGTTTTTACAAGTCAAAAACCAAGGCATTGCTAATATTTATCCAAAATCACTTACATTAAGTGCTAATTTTCGCTCTTCAAACAGCATTGTCGAGGCTAATAATAAGTTTTTTAGCAAAATGTTCCCTCAAGAAAATGATATATATCAAGGGGCAATTACTTACTCACACTCACAATCCCCCGTGCGCGCACAAAAGAATACAAATGCCATTAGCTTTTATCCATTCGCTGATAATCAATCTGTACAAGAAGCACAAAAAGTCAGCGCAATCATACAAACCACCATCGACAACAATCCGCGCGACACTATTGCCGTTTTGGTACGCACCCGCTCGCATTTAAAGCATATTACACAACAACTTAAAGACGATAATATTGCATTTGAATCCGTTGAAATCAACAAACTGCAAAACCACCTATTAACACGCGATTTATTTTCACTAACCAAAGCACTTTTACACCTAGGCGATAAATTAGCATGGTTAAGTATCCTGCGTGCCCCGTGGTGTGGGCTTATGTTAGACGATTTATTAATCCTTTCCGCAAACCACGACACCACCATCTACCAACAACTCAATGATAAAACTGTTTTATCAAAACTAAGCCAAGATGGACAACAACGTGCCCAACATTTATATCTTTGTCTACAAGATGCAATTAACAATCAAGCACGTTTTAATTTTGTCGAAATACTCACACATACCATCAACCAATTAGGACTAAGTAACGACACATTATCAAGTGTGGAATTACAAATTAAAAACGCATTTTTGCACATCATTCATAATTGCGAAGCGCAACAGATGCTTGACCCAAAAACCATTCAAAATTCCATGCAAGACCTATACGCCCCAAGCGATAAATCTCAAGTTAAATTAATGACTATCCACAGTGCCAAAGGCTTAGAGTTTGATCATGTAATTATTCCCGCTCTAGGCAAAAAAACCCAAAGCGACAAATCACCAATCATGCAAATGTGCGAATTTTCCAATCAATCTTTATTATTAGCACCAACCAAGCCAGCCACCGCCAAGCACCAAAACCAAACTTATCAATACCTAACTTTTATACAAGCACAACAATCCAAGTTTGAAGCCATGCGCTTGTTATATGTGGCAATGACACGCGCTAAATCTCAACTGCATTTGCTAGGCGCAACAAACACTAACAACAATGCTGTTAAAGGCTCTTTTTTGCATTTATTAATGCCATTTTTTGCAAAAAAATTCGACCATATTAACCCCACACCAAACCTTCAAGCACCCTTAACAGCACTGCCACTTAAACGCTTTGCCACCTTAACAAAACCCATCTCCAAGCCCCAAATCCAAGAGTCGCCTATCAACTACCAACAAAAAATACAACGCTCGTTTAAAGACGCCATAGGCACTTTAGTGCATCAATATTACGAACAACAACATTTTTCGCCAAGTATTGCTAATATCCGCACTCGTCTAATTGAAATTGGTATCCCTCCCCATAACCTCAAACATCAGCAAATATTTATCACCCAATTACTAGAAAATACTAAAAATGACAAAAATTTTAATTGGTTGTTCAAAACAAGAGATATGTCTTTAAATGAAGCCAACTTTATAACCGAACAAGGCTCTATTGCTATAGACAGGCTGTTTATTGATAAAGGTTTTCTATGGATAATTGATTATAAAACTTCCCAGCCTAAAGCGCACGAAACATTATCAGATTTTATTCAACGCCAACAAAGCCAGCACGCAAAACAATTATTATTTTATAAACAACTGATGTCCAATATATATTCCTATCCAGTTCGTTGTGCCATATATTGCCCTAGTATTAGCCAACTAATTGAGATACTTGAAGCAAAAACCATCAAATAGAGCTCAACACATATCAAACCACATTGTTATATCGTAAAAAGTGGCAAAAGTACCAGATTTGCCGAGTTTATTAACCACTACGTTATCTAGCAAAAAACACATCAAAATTAAACTACATTGTCCAATCTGTTTATAAGACACATAAAACTACATTATTCGCCACACTTGCAAAATACATTAAGTCTAAATAAGTTTTATTTTTTTAATTCAAT
>CALFDA010000085.1 GCA_937950605.1 uncultured PS1 clade bacterium
CATGCAGACCCTGCTAGGTTAGCAAGTATTGAGTTGATGCTAGTGGAGCAGATGGTGCAAGACTTGATTTTGGCAAGTGCTAATGTCACTATCAAGCAAGAGACATTTGAGGAGGTTACGAAGCGGTGATGGGGGTTGAAAATTTGAATCAAGTGCCAATGGTAATTGAGCAATCTTCTCGAGGCGAACGCGCTTACGATATTTATTCACGCCTTTTGAAAGAGCGTGTTGTTTTTATGGTAGGCTCTGTTGAAGACACTATGGCAAATGTTATTGTCGCCCAACTATTGTTTTTAGAGTCTGAAAACCCTGATAAAGATATTCATTTATACATCAATTCACCAGGGGGTTCAGTCTCTGCGGGAATGGCTATTTATGACACTATGCAGTTTATCAAGCCCGATATTTCAACATTGTGCATTGGTCAAGCCGCAAGTATGGGTGCTTTGTTGTTGGCTGCTGGCACTAAGGGCAAACGCTTTGCTTTGCTCAATGCTAGATGTATGATACATCAGCCGCTAGGTGGTTTTTCGGGTCAGGCAAGCGATATTGATATTCATGCACAAGAAATTCTTACAGTAAGAAAAAAATTAAACTCAATCTTAAAATCACATACTGGACAACCTATTAAAAAGATTCAAAAAGATACTGATAGAGATAATTTTATGTCGGCTGATGAAGCTGTCAAGTATGGTTTAATTGATAAAGTTTTAACAAAACGTTAAGTTAAGAAGTTTTTATATGATAGAAAAACCACAGGAGTCTCATTGCTCATTTTGCGGTAGGGCGAAAGCTGAAGTTAAAACCCTTATCTCGGGTCCTAGTGTCTATATTTGTGATGAGTGTATTAAATCTTGTAATGATTTACTCAAAAAACAGGCATTGAAATTCGTTACCAAAGACTATCAGGACTGGGATTACACACCTAGGCAGTTGCGTGATTTTTTAAATGAGTATGTTATTGCTCAAGATCATGCGAAAAAAGTTTTGTCAGTTGCGGTTTATAATCACTATAAACGCTTACAGAGCGGGCATATATCAAATGATGTAGAGTTGGATAAATCTAATATCTTAATGATTGGACCAACGGGTTCGGGCAAAACGTTATTAGCGCAAACATTAGCGCGAATCTTAGATGTGCCGTTTACAGTGGCAGATGCAACAACTCTAACCGAAGCAGGCTATGTTGGTGATGATGTTGAAAATGTAATTAAAAACTTGCTATCAAAATGTGATTTTGACCCACAACGTGCCGAGCATGGCATTATTTTTATTGATGAAATTGATAAAATTTCTAGGCGCTCAGATTCTCCTTCAATCACACGCGATGTTTCTGGGGAGGGGGTTCAACAAGCAATGCTGAAATTGATTGAAGGCAGTATTGCGTCAGTGCCACCACAAGGCGGTCGCAAACACCCAAACCAAGAAACAATTGATGTAGACACTTCAAAGATTTTATTTATTTGTGGTGGTGCGTTTGATGGGTTAGACAAAATCATTGCTAAACGTGTAGATAAATATACGGGAATCGGTTTTTCCTCTGATGTTAAAGACTCCAATAAAGAAAAAAATTTAACAGAGTTATTTGCACTTATTGAGCCACAAGACTTAATTAAATATGGTCTAATTCCAGAATTAGTTGGTCGTTTACCCGTGCAAACTGCACTTAGTGAATTAGACGAGAGTGCGCTTATACAAATTTTAACCGAGCCTAAAAATTCGGTTGTTAGGCAGTTTCAAGAAGTTTTTGCGATGGAAGGAGTTAAATTAAGTTTGCGAAAAACAGCTTTGTCAGCAATTGCAAAACTAGCTACTAGAAGAAAAACAGGTGCTAGAGGATTGCGTTCTATTTTGGAAAGTCTGCTATTAGATACAATGTTTGAATTGCCATCGCTTAGTGATATTAAAGAAGTTGTGGTGGATAAGGCTACGGTTGAGCAGAAAAAACCACCGTTGCTAGTCTACAAAACAAGCAAGTTACAAAAAACCGTCCGCAAAAATAAAAAAGCTTCTTGATGAAAAAGCTTTTGTATATAGCACAGTCATCAAAGTTTCATTGCAAATAGCGAAAAAGTTAGTGCAGAACAACAACTTAAAAGTTTTTATTTTATAATGCTAAGGTTTTTGGTGGTAGAAAGATAAAAACCTAATTTGACAAAAATTGCCATTTTGTCAACCACCTATAATTACACAAAGAGTTTTCATTGGAATTATTTGATCGTCAAAAAGATGCAGTTGGACAAGGCGAACGCACGTTACTAGTCTATGTAGAATTGCCTGCCACTAGACATATTCATGGTGTAGATGAGTTTATAGAATTAGCCAAATCTTCTGGACTTAGTGTTTTACAAAGTCTAAAAGTTTCTCTTAATAATGCAAATGCCAAATATTTTATTGGTTCGGGCAAGGTAGAAGAAATAGCAACGTTAGTTAAAGAATTGAAATTGAATCTGGTTGTTTTTTCTTCAGAGCTATCGCCTTCCCAAGAGCGTAACCTTGAGAGGCGACTAAAATGTCAAGTCATAGACCGCACAGGCTTAATTTTGGATATTTTCTCATTAAGGGCGCGTTCTTTTGAAGGCAAATTACAAGTGGAGTTAGCGCAACTCAAACATTTGTCTACACGTTTGGTTAGAGGTTGGACTCATCTTGAGCGGCAAAAGGGCGGTATCGGTCTTCGTGGACCTGGCGAAATGCAATTAGAAACCGATAAACGACTTATTGCCATACGCATTAAAAATATCACCAAACGCTTAGAAAAGGTGCATAAACAACGCGATTTAGGCAGAAAATTACGCGTTAAGAATGAGCTACCAATGATTGCATTAGCAGGCTATACCAATGCAGGGAAATCAACTTTATTTAACACTTTAACGCATTCACAAGTTTTTGCCGATAAGCAATTATTTGCCACACTTGATGCCACTATTAGAAGAGTAATATTACCTGCTTCTGGAGAGGCTGTAATTGCTGACACAGTAGGTTTTATTCAAGACTTGCCGCATGATTTGGTGGTTGCTTTTAAATCTACTTTAGAAGAAACTAGACAGGCAAATGTATTATTACATGTTGTTGATGCGGCTGACGAATATAGATGGGAAAAAATTGAACAAGTGCAAAATATTATTGCTGATATTGGGGCGCAAAAAGTGCCTAGTATTTTGGTGATGAATAAAATAGATTGCTTAGAAAACTTCAAGCCTAGGATTGATAAAGATAAAGACGGTAGGATTTTTCGTGTATGGATTTCAGCACATTCGGGTGCAGGTGTTGATTTGCTTTACCAAGCATTAGCAGAGCAACTTAGCGGCATGATGATACATGCAAAAATACAATTAGACGTTACCAGTTCCTATATTCGTAGCGAAATTCATAATATTGGCTATATTTATAATGAAAAGGTTGATGACTTTGGCGCATGGGTACTTGAAATTCATGTGACTCGTTACTATTTATCCAGACTGTTAGGCTTAAAAGGTGTGACTCTATTATGGGAAAAAAATCCACAGTAGAAAAGATTGATTTGGATAGAGATTTTGTGCCACTTTTGCCATTACGAGATGTGGTGGTTTTCCCGCATACAATCATGCCGCTTTTTGTTGGCAGGAAGAATTCTATCAATGCTATTACCCAAGCAATGGGAAGCAATAAATATATTTTTCTGGTAACACAAAAAGAAGAAAAAACACAAGACCCAAAAAACGAAGATTTGCACAAAATTGGCACATTAGCAACAATTCTACAAATGCTTAAATTGCCCGATGGCACAATCAAAGTTTTGGTTGAAGGAATAAAGCGCGCTAAGATTGAAGAATTTCACGAAGACGATAATTATATTGAGGTTAAGATTAGCACCTTTACATTAGAATCTTCAGAAAGCACCGAAATCAAAGCAATGATGCGCCTAGCATTAGAAAGTTTTGAAACTTATATAAAGCTTAATAAAAAAATCCCCCAAGAAGTGATTGGCATGCTCAAAGAAGTAGAAGATGTTGGGCGTTTTGGCGACATTATTATTGCTAATTTGTTCTTAAAAACTAATGAAAAACAAGAATTCTTAAACATTGTTGACGCGCAATCTAGACTAGATAAAATTCTATCGGTTATACAAGGGGAGATTGATGTTTTAGGCACTGAGAAAAAGATTCAATCACGCGTACGCAAGCAAATGGAATCCAATCAAAGGGATTATTATTTAAATGAGCAAATGAAGTCCATTCAAAAAGAATTGGGGCAGGCAGAAGATGACAATGAAATTGAGGATTTACGATTAGCAATTAAAAAGGCAAAAATGTCAAAAGCAGCTAAAGAAAAAGCCAACTCAGAACTCAAAAAACTTTCACGCATGTCATCACAATCTTCAGATGCGTCGATTATCCGTACTTATATTGAAAATCTATGTGAGGTGCCGTGGAAAAAACAAACGCGTATCAACAAGGATTTAGTCAAGGCGCAACAGACTTTGAATGATGATCACTATGGATTAGAAAAAGTAAAAGAGCGAATTTTAGAACATCTTGCAGTGCAAACACGTGTAACGCATAATAAGGCTAATATTTTATGCTTGGTGGGCCCTCCAGGCGTAGGAAAAACCTCGCTAGGAGAATCTATTGCTAGAGCAGTCAATCGCAAATATGTGCGCATGGCACTTGGCGGGGTGAGAGATGAGGCAGAAATTCGTGGACATAGGCGTACCTATATTGGTGCGATGCCAGGTTCTATTATTCAAAAAATGCAAAAGATTAAGGTTAAAAACCCTCTATTTTTGTTAGACGAAATTGAAAAGATGGCTTCTGATTATCGTGGTGACCCTTCTTCGGCAATGTTAGAGGTGTTGGACCCTGAGCAAAATCACACTTTTAATGACCATTATTTGGAAGTTGATTATGATCTTTCACAGGTGATGTTTGTAGCAACAGCAAACTCGCTAGATTTACCACAGCCACTTTTAGATAGAATGGAAGTTATTGAGCTTTCTGGTTATACCGAAGATGAAAAAGTGCAAATTGCTAGACATCATTTGATTAAAAAAGCGATGGAGAATAACGGTGTTGACAAAGACGAAATTGCATTTAAAGATAGTGCAATTTTAGATATTATTCGCTACTACACGCGTGAAGCAGGGGTGCGCAATCTAAATAGAACGATTAGCACTATCTGTCGTAAAGTAGTTAAAGAGGTGGTACTAAAAAAACGCAAGAGAAAGGCGGTAATCAGTGCCAAAGTTTTAGAAAAATATCTCGGCATAAGAAGATATCGTTTTGGTTTGGCGGAGCAAAATAACCAAATTGGTGAGGTAACTGGTTTAGCGTGGACCTCTGTGGGTGGGGATTTATTAACAATTGAGGCTGTTACCTATAAAGGCAAGGGCAAATTAAATTACACAGGTCAATTAGGCGATGTAATGCAAGAATCTATTCAAGCAGCTATGAGTGTAACGCGCGCTCGTGCAAAAGAGTTAAATATTGCAAAAAACTTTCACGAAAAACTAGATATTCATATTCATGTGCCAGATGGCGCTACGCCAAAGGATGGACCTAGTGCAGGTGTGGCGATGTGTAGTGCATTAGTATCTGTGTTGACCAACAGGAAGGTTAAAGCTGATGTGGCAATGACTGGAGAAATCACACTTCGTGGAGAAATTACACCGATTGGCGGGCTTAAAGAAAAAATGCTAGCAGCACTTCGTGGCGGTATAAAAACTGTTATTATTCCCGATGATAATGAGCGCGAGTTATCCGAAGTACCCGAGAAAATTAAAAGCAAACTTAATGTGGTTAAGGTTAAGTGGATTGATGAAGTGCTAGATATTGCTTTAGAGCCTTAGTTTTAAAGTTTCAAATGTTTTATAGGAGGTAGTATGAAAATTAAAATGAGCAAAGAAGATATTAAAAATTTTAAAGAAAAAATAGAGCCTAAAAATATATTAATTGGAAGTACAGCAATAGGAAGTGCCTATGTTTTAAATGGGCTTGGTATAGCAGGAGGAGTATTGGGCGCAGGAGTTGCCGTAGCAGGATCTACTATCGCACCAGTTTTATTGGTAGCAGGCGGATATTATTTAGGTAAAGGAATTAAGAATAAGAAAAATGGTAGGCAAGAAAATGAAAAATAAAAAGATTATGTCATTAACAGTAGGGTAATTTTATTATCTCTAACTGGGTGTGGTAACCAAAATTCATTTGAAACTCAACCCGAGTACGTAAGTTAGTTTCAATACAGCAACAAGTCTTGTGCCGAACTTAAACAAGAGTTATATATGATAGAGCATAAAGTCAAATCAATGACTGTTGTGGTAGACGAAAGAGCCTCTACACAAAACACTAAACTTGCTTTTGGCTGGTTGTTTTGGCCTTCTTACATAGTTATTCGATGACAATGAAGAAGAGACTAATAAATTAGCAAAACTTAAAGGTGAGCACGACGCAATAAAAATGGTACTCGATTTACAAAAATGCGATTAAATTAATACACAACGACTCTAATGAGTTAAATGCTGAATAGATAAAACACAATATCTGTCTATTTAGTACTGGTTTTTTTGGATAGTAGAGTTTGTTTTGTGTGTTATATAAGTTGTGTGTTATATAAGTTGTGTGGGGTGTGCAAAGGTTGTGAGTGTAAAGACACGCTTAATCTTGTACTCTTTCAATATCAGCACCTAACGATTTTAATTTTTCCTCAATGGTTTCATAGCCACGGTCAAGGTGATAAACACGTTCAATAACAGTTTTGCCTGTGGCAGCTAATCCCGCTAATACCAATGATGCAGAAGCCCTTAAATCAGTCGCCATTACGTGGGCACCCGTGAGCGATTTTACCCCTTTACAAACTACAGTATTGCCTTCTAGCACTAGGTCAGCCCCCATGCGTATAAGTTCGGGAATGTGCATAAAACGATTCTCAAAAATATTTTCAGTAATGCTACTACGCCCTTCTGCAATTGCATTTAATGCGGTAAATTGTGCTTGCATATCAGTTGGAAAATTTGGATAAGTGCCAGTTTTAATGTTAATAGCTTTCGGTCGTCTGCCTTTCATGTCTAAACTTATTGATTCATTTTCAATTTTGATATCCGCACCAATTTCAACTAATTTTCTAAGCACTGAATGCATTACTTGAGGGTTGGCGTTTTTAACGGTGATAGAACCCCCTGTGATAGCGGCGGCAACTAGATAAGTTGCAATTTCAATACGATCAGAACAGACTGAATATTGCACTCCATGTAGTTTTTCTACACCTTCAATGGTAATAATTAAAGAACCAATACCGCTGATTTTTGCCCCCATTTTATTAAGACAATTACATAAATCGGATATTTCTGGTTCTTGTGCAGCATTATTAATCGTGGTTATGCCTTTAGCTAAAACAGCAGCCATAATGATGTTTTCGGTAGCAGTTACGGTAACGCGCTCAAAATATATATCACTACCTATTAAGCCATCAGTTTGTGCGTAAATGTAACCATTTTTAACTTCAATTTTAGCGTTTAATTCTTCCAATGCTTTTAAGTGTAAATCAACGGGGCGCGTGCCAATCGCACAACCACCTGGCAATGATACTTTGGATTTGCCGTATCTTGCTAACATGGGTCCTAACACCAAGATTGATGCGCGCATGGTTTTCACTAAATTGTAATCGGCAACTAGGTTATCGAGTTTTGATGAGTCCACAAATAAGGAAGAGTCCGATTCTAAAATAAAATCAGCCCCCATACTCATTAACAATCTGAGCGTGGTAGAAATATCGCTAAGTTGCGGTGTATTATTAAGCGTTATCGGACCATCTGCCAAGATTGAGGCAAACAAAATAGGCAATGAGGAATTTTTAGAACCTGCGGATTTGATGCTGCCATGCAAGGGTTTTCCACCATGAATAACTAATTTATACATTGATATAAAATAAACAAGATATTTTTAAATTTCTGCAAGTTTTTCTGACAATTTGTTAATTAGGCTATCAACCCCCTTACGTTTAATATGCGAGCTAAATTGTGCTTTATAGGTTTTAATTATACTAACACCTGAAAAGACAACATCATACACACGCCATTTGTTTGAGTAAATCATTTTTAGGGAAACAGTAATTGGTTTAGGGTTATCTTCAAGATTAATAAACAGTTTTACAATAGCCTTGTTATCCTTGCGTTTTACATTAGGGTCAGCTGAAACTCTAACACGATCAAACTTATTATAAGAAGCAAAAGCGCCAGAATAATCTTTAATTAAAGATTCAACAATGTAGTTTTGAAAGATTTGTTTTTGTTGCTCATTTAAGGAAGACCAATATTTTTTGAGAGTTAATTTTGTTGAAACTTTTACTGCAATGTGAGGCAATAGTTCTGCTTTAATTAAGCTCCTAATATTTTGGGCATTGATTTGTTGTTTTGTTTTAAGATCCTGAACTGATGATATGGCATTTCTAAACACATTCAATGCTAGCGCACTTGGTGAATTATCGTCATCTATTGATACAATATTGTTTGTTGCTAAAGTCAAATTTGTCGATAAAATAAATCCTATAATAAGTAGTATTCTTAGCATTGTTTATGTTAGAGTTTTAAACTTTTTAATTTTA
>CALFDA010000086.1 GCA_937950605.1 uncultured PS1 clade bacterium
TTGGAATGAGAAAAACTTAGGAAATAACTTAGAGCAAATTTAATCTGACAGATGTCTTGAGATTTTTAGTTGCTACAGATGTCTTGATTTTAGAGGTGGTGTTGGGTTGGGTTGGGTTGGGGTTGTTGCATTTGATGTGTTTGTATTTGTCAAGTTTAATTAATTTATGCAGGAAAAAACGCCTCGGATATTTTTATATCCGTAGTATTTTTGCTTGATTAAATGCTTATAAGGTGTTGTAAATTATCTAATCTTACTCTTCTTGTTTTTGTCCTTGTTT
Source organism: uncultured PS1 clade bacterium (assembly GCA_937950605.1). Lineage (GTDB taxonomy): Bacteria > Pseudomonadota > Gammaproteobacteria > PS1 > Pseudothioglobaceae > Thiodubiliella. The sequence continues at coordinate 281 of CALFDA010000086.1, forward strand.
GTTTTCAAGTAATCGAACTTTTTGCTCTAACTCCCTGACTTTTGGCGCTAATTGTCTTATTTTTGGCACAATATCACGCATCTCCAAATTTTTAACACTTTCATTATCGGCACTAATTGGTTCGATAAAATCTACACTGCCACCATTGTCAGTAAAGTTAAGCAATTTTTTAACAGAATTTTCTAGCGTCTTTGTTTGTTCTGCATTGACATCGAGTTTATGTTTTTCGATTAACTCCTGCATGATAATTTTAACCCCATCTTTTCTTCGCTTTTCTGCATTTTTTGACAAGGCGTCTGTGGCAATTGTATTATCGAGATTCAAGTGTTCTAGTTCTTTTCGTTTAATTTTTATGTCATATACATCTTTAATAACTTTTAAAGTGCCAAATACGATTGTTGCAAACGCCCCCGCAATTTCAATCAGTAAACTAAAATCAAGAACAACAGAGCCTTTATTTGCGCCAACAATTTTGATGTCTTCGGGTGCTTTGTTAAAAACCATGGCTATGCCTCTGCCAATGTCATGCCAATCTTTGCCATAATGTTTAAAATCTGTAACATTAGCAATACCTGAATTATTGCTAAAATATACTCTCATTAACACCTCATTTTCTAACTCATATTCTTGAATTGGACAGTCAGATAGCACTTTTTTAATATTATTAGACTTATTTATGCCTGTATCTATTTGACGGATTATATGTTGTATTTTGTCAATATGAATTGGTACGCTTATGCCATCTTCATGAAAAATATTCTCAACATTGTCTACGCCATTTTTGCCGATGTAGTTGCCGATGTTAAGGTGTGTTAAAAATGCTAATTGCTCTTGTGTAAGGTTATTGGTTTTAATGCTTTTTAGTGCTTTAATTAAGTCATTTTTCTTGGTTTCGAAAGGTGGATAGTTCTGCCCAACCCTTCTATTGCGGACATGAACAAGCGCAGAGTACAATCCTTGATATTTATCTAATATTTTATTTGCGACAATTTCTTGTTGAATCCATGTTGTTAGATTTAATAATTCAGTGATATTCATAAGGCTAAAATGAAAACAATTCTAGTGAGTTTTTTGTATAAGTCAAATACTAAAACCAAGTGATACAAATACATCTAATTCAACAACTAACTAAATGTATCGACAAACAAAGTTGATGGTCAAATTACAACTAAAACTAAACATCTTGTCTAGCTATACGTTATATTGAAAAAGTATATATAATTGTGCTTTTTGGCAATATTGCCTATAACCAACAAATTGTTCAGATAATGGAATCAACACAACTTAAACAACTTATTACATTCGTATTATGGTGTATGGAAGTCAATCTTAATCGCGACCAGAATATCCCCCAAGATGCCCACACCCCCGAGCGTGATGGTGCTAGATACAATTCGACAGATGCGATTGATTTATTATTTGGCACGGCTTGTGTTGAGAGTGATTGCGGATATTTTATTAAGCAATTAAATGGTCCAGCACGTGGGATATTCCAAATGGAGCGCACAACACATGATGATATTTGGCGCAACTATATCAATTATCGACAAGAACTCAAGACATTTATGCGTGAAGAATTACCACAAGCCGCACAAGATTCTAAATTTGATAATCTTGAATATAACTTACGCTACGCTATTATGATGGCAAGGTTGCATTATTATCGTGTGCCCGCGCCAATTCCTAAGTCTTCACTTGAAATGCAAGCGCAATACTGGAAAGATTACTACAACACACCAGACGGCAAAGGCAGTGAAGCGGATTATTTGCAAAAATGGAAGCAATACGCATGAAAGTTCTGCATTAAGCACTTTGCCAAAAACTATGTTTTTTATTAAGCTCAGCGGATAACTGGCTTATTGTTTTCATTAGGGATTAGTAGGGGGGCAAAAGTGTTGTATTTTGCTGTATTCTCTAGGGTTGCATTCGCTACACAAGCATTGTGCATAACAAAACATCATAGATAAATTTTACGTCAAAAAAGAAACTGCACAACAACTATTCGGTTTTTAGCACAGCACCATTACTAGCATTAGTTACCAATAAGCGATATTGTTGCAACCACTTAGATTTTATTTGTTTTTTCACTGGCGTAAAAGTTTGCTTGCGCTTGGCGATTTCTTGGTCGCTTAAATCCACATTTAAAATGTGTTTATCAACATCAATATGAATTTCGTCTCCATCTTTTAAAAGCCCAATCATGCCACCTTCAGCAGCCTCTGGAGATACATGACCAATTGATGCGCCACGTGTTGCACCAGAAAAACGTCCATCAGTAATTAATGCTACTTTGTCGCCTAGCCCCATGCCCATAATTAAAGAAGTAGGTGCTAGCATTTCTTGCATGCCAGGACCGCCTTTTGGTCCTTCATAACGAATCACCACTACATTGCCAGCTTTTACCTTGCCGCCCATAATGCCTTTAACGCTGGAATCTTGAGAATCAAAACAAACTGCTTTGCCTTTAAAAACCCTTTCACCAGTAATACCAGCGGTTTTAATCACCGCCCCTTGTTCGGCAAGATTGCCATATAAAATTGCCAGTCCGCCAACTCTAGAGTATGGATTGTCAATAGTGTGGATAATGCTAGTGTCTTTAATTGTAGCGTTTTCAATCCTGTTATACAAACTTTCACCAGTGATGGTTAAATTATCAATCAGCACACTACCACGCTTATTCATCTCGTGCATTACCGCATTTACACCGCCCGCTTTATCAATATCTTCCATGTGGACAGTTGATAAAGAAGGGGATATTTTTGCAATATGTGAGACTTTTTGGCTAATTTTATTAATATCACTCAGTTGAAAGTTAGCATTTGCTTCCTGTGCAATCGCTAGCATATGTAGCACAGTATTGCTACTGCCACCCATAGCCATATCAACTGCAAAAGCATTTCTAACCGCATTGTCGTTAAGAATATTTGATAAATTAAATTTAGCACGCTCATCTTCAGATTCTATTAATGCAATCTCGCAAATACGCCTTGCGCTTTGGCGGTAAAGTAGTTCGCGCTCGGGTGTTAGTGCCAAAATAGTGCCGTTTCCAGGTAATGCAATCCCCATCGCCTCCATCAATGTATTCATTGAGTTTGCGGTAAACATGCCTGAGCAACTGCCACCACTTGGACAAGCATTGCATTCAATGTCTTTTAACTCTTCGTCTGATATTTTGCCGATTTTGTGTTGCCCAACAGCTTCAAAAGTAGTTGTTAAATCAATCTCTCTGCCATCTTTGGTGTAACCTTTTTTCATTGGACCACCAGAGACAAATACACTCGGCACATCAACTCTTTGGGCACCTATAATCATGCCGGGTACAATTTTGTCACAGTTGGGAATACAAATCATTGCATCTAACTTGTGTGCATTCATTACGGTTTCAATTGAATTGGCAATAATTTCTCTTGATGGAAGTGAGAACAACATGCCGTCATGTCCCATAGCGATACCGTCATCTACTCCGATGGTGTTAAACTCAAAAGGCACACAACCAGCATCTCGAATTTCTTGTTTAATAATTTCTGAGACTTTGTTTAAAAAATAATGCCCGGGAATAATCTCAATAAACGAATTTGCAACCCCTATAAATGGCTTGTTAAAATCTTCATTATTTAATCCCGTTGCTCTTAGCAATGCCCTATGGGGTGTTTTGTCAAATCCTTTTTTAACTGTATCGCTTCGCATTTTTATCTATCATAATAAACAAAATTTGAATTTTAGTCTAAAATAGACACCTATCATCAGATTTGAACATGTAAGGTGCAAAATAGCCAAAAAATTCTAAATTTAATCCAGCCCTTTGTTGAACAAGGAAAAATCTTACCTAGAACAAAGGCAGAAATTGATAAAAATATCAACGATTATGTTTTACTATTTGAGGATAAAGAACTTGTCGCTTGTGCAGGTCTAAAGAATTGCCGAGAGGACAATATAGGTGAAATTTATGCCTTAGC
>CALFDA010000087.1 GCA_937950605.1 uncultured PS1 clade bacterium
TAAGCAAACTCTAAACCAACACAACCCTTAGCCTCGCCCAAATCACAAGATTTTTTATAATACTTATTTGCTTTAAAATAATCTTGTTTAACGCCTTTGCCGTAATAATAAGCATTCCCTAAAAGGACACAACCCTCAGCCTTATTTAGATTGCAATCTTGTTCAAGTTTGGCTATATCATCAGTGGTATTAACAAGAATAAAATGTTTGGCTATATCATCGGCACTAGCAACAACACTAAAACTAAACAAAAGTAAAATTAACAATAATATTTTTTTCATATACATAACTACCCCAGACTTTGTAATGCAATAATTTTTTTGTCTCTCACATACAACAAACTAATAGCCTTTCTCGTTTAATTCTTTATACCCTTCACCATAAACACCATTCAGACCTTTTTTCTTTATACCAGTCACAACCTTTTTGAAGACCCAAATCACAAGCCTTGCCATAAAATTCTTTCGCTTTGCAAAAGTCTTGCCTAACTCCTTTGCCTTCATCATAAAGAAACCCTAAACCAGCACAACCATTAGCATAATCTAAATCACAAGCCTTTTTATAATACTTGTTTGCTTTAAAGTAATTTTGTTTGCCTTCATCATAAAAAACCCCTGAAACTCCTTTGTTTTCATCATAAAGAAACCCTAAAACTCCTTTGTTTTCATCATAAAGAAACCCTAAATTATAACAACCCTCAGCATAATCTAAATCACAAGCTTTTTTATAATATTTGTTTGCCTTAAAGTAATTTTGTTTAACACCTTTGCCGTTAGCATAAGCAAATCCTAAACGAGCACAACCCAAAGCTTCATTCGAGTCGCAATCTTGTTTAAATTTGACTACCATGTCATCAGTGATAACTATATCATCAGCGGCACTAGCAACAACGCTAAAACCAAGCAAACATAAAATCAATAATATTTTTTTCATATACATAATTAACATCTCCTAAACTTTGTAATACAATTATTTTTTTGATAAATTATAAATAATTATTAAGCGCATAAGTATATGAATTATTCAAAGCCTTTGTGAATGTATAATTACGCGTTTTAGTGTTATCTTCATAAGCGTTAATGTCTGATTATAAATCCACATTAAATCTACCTAATACTAAGTTTTCAATGCGGGCGAATCTTGCCAACCGAGAGCCTAGTTTTTTGCAAAAATGGCAAAATGATGATTTATACGCCCAAATTCGCAAGCACAACAAAGACAAACCAAAATTTACTTTGCATGACGGGCCACCTTATGCAAATGGTGATATTCATATCGGCCATGCAGTTAATAAAGTGTTAAAAGACATTATTATCAAGTCTAAATCTCTATCAGGTTTTGATGCGCCTTATGTACCCGGTTGGGATTGTCATGGTTTGCCGATTGAGTTAAATGTTGAAAAGAAAAAAGGCAAGGTGGGACAAAAAATTGATGCTAACACTTTTAGAGCCGAATGTCGAAAATATGCCGATGCACAAGTTGCCAAGCAAAAACAAGATTTCCAGCGCTTAGGGGTTTTGGCAGACTGGGATAACCCTTATTTAACTAAAGATTTTAATTACGAGGCTAATATTGTTCGGGCACTAGGAAAAATGGTCAACAATGGTCACGTTTCCAAAGGTTATAAGCCTGTGCATTGGTGTAGTGAGTGTAATTCGGCATTAGCAGAGGCAGAAGTCGAATATAAGGACAAACAATCCGAGGCAATCGATGTTAAGTTTAGGCTACTTGATAACACATTGTTTGGGGTTAATAAACCAGTATCTGTGGTTATCTGGACAACCACACCGTGGACGCTTCCAGCTAATGAAGCGGTTGCCCTACACCCTGCGCTTGATTATGTGTTGGTTGATGTTGGAGATGAATATTTATTATTAGCACAAGCTTTGGTTGAAAATGCCTTGTCGCGTTACGAGTTAGCAACAGCAATCGCAAATCCTGATTTTTTAGTTAAGGGCGTTGAATTAGCGGGACTACAAACACAACATCCATTTTATGACAAGCAAGTACCCATTATTGTGGGCGAACACGTTACTACAGATGCAGGCACAGGTGCTGTGCATACAGCCCCTGCTCATGGTCAAGAGGACTATACGGTTGGTTTGAAGTACGATTTGCCTGTTGAGTGTCCTGTTGATGGTCGTGGTGTATTTTTTGCAGACACGCCACTGTTTGGCGGGCAGTTTATTTTTGCAGCCAATGCTAGTGTGATTGAAGTCTTAAAAAATACAAATACATTAATTAAGCACGAATCTTTAACACATTCTTATCCGCATTGTTGGCGCCATAAAACCCCAGTAATTTTTCGTGCAACACCACAATGGTTTGTGTCAATGTCGCAGGCAGGGTTGCGTGATACAGTAAATAATGAAATTCCCAAAGTACGCTGGATTCCTGATTGGGGCAAAAAACGTATTGAGATGATGATGAGCAATCGTCCAGACTGGTGTATTTCTAGGCAACGTTTTTGGGGTGTCCCCATTACTTTATTCACACACAAGCAAACAGGCGAGATACATCCAGATACACAAGCCTTATTTGTTAAAGCGGCAGATAAAATCGCAAAAAACGGTATTGAATCGTGGTTTGAGTCCAGTGCCGAGGATTTTTTAGGTGATGATGCTAAAAATTACGATAAAGCGACTGATACACTAGATGTGTGGTTTGATTCGGGGGTTAGTCATTTTGCAGTTTTAAAACAAATAGATATGCTTGACGATATAGCAGATTTATATCTTGAAGGCTCTGATCAACATCGAGGCTGGTTTCAATCCTCACTTATATCATCGGTTGCCATTAACGGACAAGCCCCTTACAAACAAGTATTAACGCATGGATTTACGGTTGATAAAGATGGTAGAAAAATGTCAAAGTCGTTGGGTAATGTGATAAGCCCACAAAAAGTGTTTAATAATCTTGGTGCGGATATTCTGCGTTTGTGGATTGCTAGCACAGACTACACAGGCGAGATGGCAGTTAGTGATGAAATCTTAAAACGCTCTGCAGATTCTTATCGTCGTATTCGTAACACTATGCGTTTTATGTTGGCAAATACAGCTGGGTTTGAGCCACAAAACCATCAACTTGCACAAGATAAAATGCTAGATTTAGATAAGTGGATATTAAGCAAAACTGCCAATTTACAAACCCAAATCTTGCAAGCTTATGAGCACTATAATTTTCATCAAGTAATGCAATCAATTTTGAACTTCTGTAGCAATGATTTAGGTGGTTTTTATTTAGACATTATTAAAGATAGGCAATACACCACACAAGAAAATTCAATTGCTAGGCGTAGCGCGCAAACATCGCTTAATCATATTTTAGAATCTATGGTGCGTTGGTTAGCACCTGTGTTATCGTTCACTGCAGAAGAGATTTGGCAAAGCATGCCAAGCGTGAAGGGCAATAGTGTTTTTTTGCAGCATTGGTATCAAGAACTGAATACAAGTTATAGCAATGATGCAATTGATACCGCGCGCGATATCAGCCGATTTATTCATAAGCAAATGGAGCAAATGCGTAATGATAAGATTATCGGTTCGTCTTTAGATGCTGAGGTAGATATTTATTGTGCAAACAACATTTACCAAGTCTTAGAAAAATTAGGCGACGAACTGCGCTTTATCTTTATTACCTCTGACGCTAGGATTCATCTGATTAACAAAAAAACCAATGATTGCATTGCTACAGCAAACGCAGATGTCTTTATTAAAGTTGCCCCCTCACAACACCATAAATGTGTGCGTTGTTGGCATCATAGAGCTGATGTTGGAGAAAATAAACAACATCCTAAATTGTGTGGACGCTGTGTGGAAAATGTTGTGGGTACTGGCGAAACAAGAAAATATGCCTGATGAAAACATTGTATCTTGATTTAGGCGAAAAATCTTACCCGATTTATATTGGGAAGGGTTTGCTCGAGCAAACAGCACAACTCACCAAGCATATTGCTAGTAAGCAGGTGATGATTGTAACTAATACAACCGTTGCTAAGCTTTATCTTGATAAAGTTCGGGATTTGCTTGTTGACTTTACGCTAGCCGAGGTGGTTTTGCCTGATGGCGAACAGTATAAGACCTTAGATACAATTAACACAATATTTACAGCCTTGTTAGAAGCGCGTTTTGAGCGTTCCTGCACATTGATTGCCTTAGGTGGTGGCGTGGTTGGTGATATGACGGGTTTTGCTGCAGCAAGTTATCAACGTGGGGTAAATTTTATCCAAATTCCAACTACCTTACTATCTCAAGTTGATTCTAGTGTGGGCGGGAAAACTGGTGTGAATCATCGTCTGGGCAAAAATATGATTGGTGCATTTTATCAACCAAAATGTGTATTGATTGACGTTGATACTTTGGACACCTTAGATGATAGACAATATTCAGCAGGATTAGCCGAAGTCATTAAATATGCCCTATTAGGTAATGCGGATTTTTTGTGTTATTTGCAAAACAAAATAGATGGATTGATAGACAGAGATCAAGACTTAATTACTCAAATTGTCTATCAATCTTGTTTTGATAAAGCCGAAATTGTGGCGCAAGATGAATTAGAAGCGGGCAAACGTGCGTTACTTAATTTGGGTCATACCTTTGGTCATGCGATTGAAAATACCTTGGGTTATGGGGTTTATTTACACGGAGAAGCAATTGCTGTGGGCATGCTAATGGCTGCTAAATTATCAGCCTTAGAAGGTTTTATCGGCAGCCATGATGTGCAACAAGTAAAACATTTATTACAAAAGGCTAATTTGCCAATAACAATTAACAGTAAAATCAGGACGCAAGATTTTCTAAATGCGATGCGTGTTGATAAGAAAACTATTAATGGTGAAATTCGCCTTGTTTTAATGCAAAAACTAGGTCAGGCATTCATTAGTAATACCTACCAAACAAACAATTTAAAACAGATAATCAAGGATTTTTTATGACTGATAAAGATAACAAAGAAGCAATAGTTGATGACGATGATGTAATGATCACCACCAAAATGTCAGACTTAGAGAGGATGCTAGAAAGTGTTGAAGAACACGCTGATAAGCGCACAGATTCAAAATTTGAGCACTTCTTTTTACCTACACTGATTGTTTTTGGATTAATAGCACTAGGTGGATTTTGGATTATTTATTCAATTACCCAAGATATGACGCGTTTGGCAAACGCGATGGATCCAAATATGGGTAGTAATATGGCGGCTATGGTTCGTAGCATTGATAGTGTTTCTAAAAATGTTGATTTGATGAGTCAATCGGTTATCAGAATCGACAAAAATCTTTCTGGCATTGCTGCTGATGTACGAGTGGTTGCGACTAAGTTAAATCGCTTGGACGATGTTTCCAACGATATGTCGCAGATGAATCATAAAATAAGTGTCTTAAAACCGATGCTTGTCAACATGCAAGAAATGAACAACAATATGATGCGTATGCAAAAATCAATGATGTGGATGCAACGTGATATTGCCACTTTGCGTCATTCTTTTGGCAAGCCAATGCAAGTGTTTGATGCGGTGCCGTTTTTGTAAATCTTACAAAACAACATGATTGATAACGCACAACTCAAGCAAATTGCCCATTTGTCTAAACTTAGTGTTGATGATAGTGCATTTGAATCGAGTGCACAAGATTTAAATAATATTTTAGCACTTGCCCAGCAATTGTCGCAGATTAACACAGATGAAATCACTCCAATGGCACATCCTCTACACATGACGCAACGTCTTAGGGAAGATGAAGTTAAAGAACAAAATCACTCAAATCGCTTTCAATCCATTGCACCTAAAACAGGCAACCAGCACTATTTAGTGCCAACGGTGATTGAATAATGGGTATTCACAACAAAACAGTTGCCGAATTAGTTCAAGGACTAAAAAACAAAGAATTTTCTTGTGTTGAACTAACACAAAACTATCTTCAGCGCATTAAGACTTCAAATTTAAACGCATTTATTACTATAACTGATGAGTTAGCCCTAGCGCAGGCGCGTGATGCTGATGAAAAAATTGCCAAGAACCAGAGTGGAGCATTAACAGGTATCCCTTATGCGCATAAAGATATTTTTTGCACGAATGGGATAAAAACCTCTGCAGGTTCCAAAATGTTGGATAACTTCATTGCGCCTTATGATGCAACAGTTAGCTATAAGTTAAACCAACAACATCTAGTTATGTTGGGTAAAACCAATATGGACGAATTTGCCATGGGCTCAAGTAATGAGAGTTCTTTTTATGGTGCAGTTAAGAATCCATGGAATCAAAATAAATCTCCGGGTGGTTCATCGGGTGGCTCGGCAGCAGCAGTTGCCGCGCGTTTAGTGCCTTTTGCAACAGGCACAGATACAGGAGGTTCTATCCGCCAACCTTCAAGTTTATGTGGTATTACGGGATTGAAACCAACTTATGGACGTATCTCGCGTTATGGGATGATTGCTTATGCTTCAAGTCTTGATCAAGCAGGGCCAATAACACAGACAGCACAAGATGCAGCACTGGTATTAAACGCAATAGCGGGCTTTGATGAAAAAGATTCCACCAGTGCTAGGCGCGAAGTTGAAGATTACACAGCCACACTAAATGATTCTATTAAGGGTCTAAAGATTGGTTTGCCAAGAGAGTTTTTTTCAGAAGGATTGGACGATGATGTTGCCCGTGTTGTGATGACTGCCGTTAAAGTTTTTGAGAGTATGGGCGCGATAGTACAAGATATATCATTGCCTAATTCAAAATTTGCTATCCCTACCTATTATATTGTCGCGCCTTGTGAGTGCTCATCAAATTTATCGCGTATGGACGGCGTGCGTTTTGGTTACCGATGTGAAAACCCAAAAGATTTAGAGGACCTATATTTACGTTCACGCACAGAGGGTTTTGGTGCAGAGGTTAAGCGTCGCATTATGATTGGTAACTATGCGCTTTCTGCTGGTTATTATGATGCCTATTATCTCAAAGCACAAAAAGTTAGACACTTAATCAGCGACGATTTTAAAAAAGCCTTTAAAACAATAGATGTGGTTATGGGGCCAGTTAGTCCAACCACTGCTTTTGATTTAGGCGCATTTACCGACCCAGTATCTATGTATTTAGCGGATATTTACACTTTGAGTGCTAATCTTGCAGGTTTGCCAGGGATGAGTATTCCAGCAGGGTTTGCACAAGGATTGCCAGTAGGTTTACAGATGATTGGCAATTATTGGCATGAATCAAAACTTCTTAATATAGCACATCAATTCCAACAAATAACCGATTACCACAGGCAAACACCTGATGGACTGTGAAAACCAACAGGGTTATGTTATTCTAAGTGCTGAAAACATATTATTATCCATCAGTAGAATTGAGCAACTGATATTGTATGTGCAGAAATCAACAAGCTAACACAATTTTTGCAACTGTTTTCGACATCATTTATAAAGCTCTCAAGAAAGATAAATTTTAAAAGAGGATTTAATAACATTTGATAAGTTAGAAAACACTATACGATTCTCGAGATTATGAAAAAATACAAGGCAATGGTTCTAGACAGAGTTTTAAAAACAATATTTTAATTAGCTTTCACAAACCACATATACAAGCAAAATTAAGAAATTCATCACGATTGCCGTTGTGGATATAAAGACTATATAAGAAGTGTTAAATGCTCTGACGATAGGGGTTTAAAGATGGTCGATGATTCAGTATCTTTTGGGGTAAATAGTGCAGCTAGTTTAGAGCAAAGTTTTCGGTAAAATATTGGCGATTATTAGTACTTATAAAACTTTAGGCTGGGCAACACAAAAATTGATTAAGGCGTTCTTAATGCACATATTGCTACAAAATTACGCAAACTATCTTATCAAAAAAACGTTAAAAAACAATATGTTTTTGAGTGTCTTAGTGGGAAAATCTTTATAAATATATATCAATCGTAATCAGGAATATTAATATGCAATGGGAGACAGTTATTGGCTTAGAGATTCACATACAACTAAGTACGCAATCTAAAATATTTTCGTCCGCTTCTACAGATTTTGGCGCACAGCCAAATTCACAGGCATGTGCAGTAGATTTAGGTTTGCCAGGTGTCCTGCCAGTGCTTAACAAAACGGCAGTCAATAAAGCAATTAAATTTGGTTTAGCAGTTAATGCACATATTAACCAGCGCAATGTTTTTGATAGGAAGAATTATTTTTACCCTGATTTGCCAAAAGGTTATCAAATTTCACAACTAGATTGGCCGATTGTCGGAAAAGGTGAAATTGATATTATAGTCAATGGACAAGTTAAAACTATTGCTATAACACGCGCGCACCTTGAAGAAGATGCAGGAAAATCTGTGCATGACATGTTTGATAATTACACAGCCATTGATCTTAATCGTGCAGGTACACCACTTTTGGAAATTGTATCCGAGCCTGATATGCGTAGTGCCACCGAAGCAGTTTACTATGCCAAAAAAATTCATGCTTTGGTGCAATATATTGATATTTGTGATGGCAATATGCAAGAGGGGTCTTTTCGTTGTGATGCTAATGTTTCTATTCGTCCAATAGGACAAAAAACGCTTGGTACGCGCACTGAGTTAAAAAATATCAATTCATTTAAATTCTTGGAAAAAGCCATTAACCTTGAAGTAGATAGGCAACAAGGAATCTTAGAAGATGGCGGAGAAGTTGTGCAAGAAACGCGTTTGTATGATGCGATTAAGCATCAAACGCGTTCTATGCGCTCTAAAGAAGAGGCAAACGATTACCGTTATTTTCCAGACCCAGATTTATTGCCTGTTGAAATTTCAGATGAGTTGTTAGTTGAAATTAAATCCGAATTGCCAGAATTGCCTGCCGAAAAAAAATCGCGCTTCATTAAAGATTTTGGTTTAAGTGATTATGATGCAGATGTATTAACTGCACAAAAATCTTTGGCTGATTATTTTGAGTTAATTGTTAAATATAATCCTTCAAATGCCAAGCTTTGTGCTAATTGGGTGATGGGCGATTTTTCTGCTACTCTTAATAAATACCATAAGACGGTCGAACAATCTCCCGTATCGGCAAAAGATTTGTCGTTGTTGATTCAGCGTATTAGCGACAATACTATCTCTAATAAGATTGCTAAAAATGTGTTTAAATCTATGTGGGAGGGTCAAGGCAATGCAGATGAAATTATCGCATCTCAAGATTTAAAACAAGTAACTGATGCAGATAAGATTGAAACTATTGTAGATGAAATTATCGCAAATAATGCGTTTCAAGTTGCACAATTTAAATCAGGTAATAAAAAAATACTAGGATTTCTCGTAGGTCAGGTAATGAAAACCACAGGAGGTAAAGCCAATCCTAAAATTATCAATCAGACAATCAAATCAAAACTCGACTAACAGACATTCACACGAACGCATATCACGCACGATAAAGAAAACAGCACACCTAATTAAGTAAAGTACAAAAACCTCGCAAAGTTACAGCATGCCCCCGCAAAAACTTACAATGTCATCTACCATCAAGGTAAACAAATCCTTTATCTCAGGTGTTAATTTCATTTACCTACCTTGCCATATCTGCTAGCAACAAAAACTATCGAAGGATTGGTTAGTTTAGGGTCCGCAAAGTTTTTAACTTGTTTGACC
>CALFDA010000088.1 GCA_937950605.1 uncultured PS1 clade bacterium
TGTGTATTTGTAAATATTATTTGACCATTTATGCAATTTATAATCCTGCCATCGTTTAAGGTATTCGTTTTTAGATCTTTTTGCCAACGCCAGATTGCACAATTTGGAGTATAACCACCAAATATATTTCTGTCTCCCAAATCATCAAAATGAGTAAAACTCCCCAACTCAAATAACTTCTTATTTAATTTAATCGCTGAAGTTTGTTTTAAAAAATCTCTAGGGGTAATAAAAATCAATTCTCCACCATCAGCTAATAAATCTAAGCATTTCTTTATGAAAAATAAATATAAGTTAGTTCTTTTATCAAAGATTGAATAATTTAATTTATTCCTTGTGGAAGGAGATATATCTTTTTGCTTTACATAAGGTGGATTGCCAATAATAGTTTTAAATTTTGTAGTGTTATTAAAATCAAAAAAATCAATATTCAAGTGTTGAAATTTACAAAGATTTGTTTGTTTTTCTATAGCGGTGGTTTTTTCTAAAGGTAAAACTTTTAGAAATGCACCATTCCCACAACTTGGCTCTAATATAGAGCCTTCATTTGCAATCAATGAAGACATATATTTAACTATATTCAAAGGAGTAAAAACTTGACCCAGATTTTTAACATTTGATTTCATAACCAAACTGTATTCTCAAAATATTTAAATTGCTTGCTTTTGTAAGACAATATCTGTATATCAAATAAACTAAGTGTTTTTTGCCTATGGTAACTCCGCTTGCGATTATAGCACAAATTAGCAAATGAATAATTTTGTCAAGTTTGGTATTGTTGATTATTGCTAATTTATCAAGTTAAGCGAACAATTCCAAAAAAAATTACCTCGGTGTTGGTTTACAGATAACCATTTGCTTTTAATTAATTTTTGTACTTTGCAATAGTGTTTTAATGAAAATTATCAAAAACATAAATTACCAAATATATAACTATTTTATTGTAGTTATTAGTTCAAAGTTAATTGCGCTCTTTTATTACACCTGCAACAATTTATTGATTATTAACATAAAACATTTAGCAAACAACATAATTCACAGGTGTTGTGCTAATAATGCGCTATATAAGCAAAAATACACAATCTATTAAATATTTTATGGATTCAAACAATAAAGATTCTACTGTTGAGAGTTTGCTAGGAGCGCTATTTGCAATGGCAAAAAACAGTATAATTCCGACCCCATGCAAATGCAAAAGTTCATTAACCCCATGTTGCGTATTTTTTTAATATTTTTTTTCATAAGCACTAATGTATTGGCAGCACCTAATATTGTTGTTAGCATTAAACCTATCCACTCAATTGTAAGTAATATTACCCAAGGCGTTACTGTGCCTAAATTGCTGATAAAAGATAAACAATCAGTACACCATTTTCATCTACAGCCCTTACAAATGTCTTTGCTTGAAAAAGCAGACTTAATCATTTTTGTGCACCCAAGTATAGAGGAGGGCATAGCCAAAACGCTTGACAATATAAGTATGCAGCGTAAATTCTATGCGGTTGAGCATTCAATCCTAAAGCACCATGAAGAAACGCATCAGGGGTTCTTGGATAAACTGCTTGCACTCATTCAACCACTCAAAGAACAAAAGGGAATACATTATCACCCAAGCCATGCGGATTATCACGTTTGGCTAGATATTGAAATTATGCAAAAGTTTGCCACAAGACTTACAAATAAATTAATTTTAATTGACGCTAAAAACCGTTCAACTTATCAAAAAAATCTATCAAAGCTTAATAAAAAACTTGATGCACTAAAATTACAGATAAAGAAACAATTAATGGTTTATCAAAAAAAGCCTATTATCAGTTATTCAAACTCTTTTGAGCATTTTATAAAAGCCAATAAACTAAATAAAATTACAACAGTGGTAAATAATCATGAACAAAAACCGAGTGCTAAAAATATCTTGGACGCTAGAAAAGTTATTCGCTCTAAACATGTTAAATGCTTGATATCTGGAATAGAAATTACACCGAAAAGAATCAATACCATTGTTGAATATTTCAACATAAAGCATCAAAAGGTGGATATAGTTGGCTTTAATTATCCTGCAAATACTACACATTATTTTGCTTTAATGAGAAATATCACCGAAATATTTGAGCAGTGTCTGAGATAAGATCAGCATTTAATAAGGCTTCAGCTAGTTATGATGAGTATGCATTTTTGCAAAAAGAAATCGCCACACGTCTTGACGCAAAATTAGAAGTCATTGCGAGTAATAGCAGTGTTATTCTAGATTTAGGTGCAGGCACGGGCTTGCTATCTAAGCTTTTATTGCAACGCTTTCCAGATTCGCAACTACTGTGTTTAGATTTTGCACAGCAATCTCTTGCGAGCAATCCATCAACAAATAAAATTTGTGCCGACGCTAATCACTTGCCTTTAATTGATGGAAGCATTGACATTATTGCCTCTAATTTAATGATGCAGTGGTGTTTTAATCTTAACAAATTATTTATAGAATGTCATCGAGTGCTTAAAAGTAACGGTTTGTTGTTGTTTTCTACTTTCGGCACCGACACACTCAAAGAATTAAAAAAAAGCTGGGCAATTGTTGACAACAAAATACACGTTAATAAATTTGTTGATATGCATGATATTGGCGATCAGCTTTTACAAAACGGTTTTCAATCGCCTGTGATGGAAGCAGAAGTGTTAACCATAACCTATCAACATGTTAGCGATTTATTAAAAGATTTAAAAGGTATTGGAGCACAGACTGTCAACGGACGCAACAAATCGTTAACAAGCAAAAACAAATTTCAATCTATGATTAGAATGTACGAATCCTACCGCCAAAATGGCAAACTACCCGCCACTTATGAAGTACTATATGGGCATGCGTGGAAGCGCGTTAATAACTTGGGCAGTATTGCAATATCCCAAAAAACCTAAATGGTATGATTTGAGAATCATGCATTGTCTTAGATGAAATTATAAAACACATAAGACGACAACATTTTTACCAAAAAACTTGGCAAATAATTGTTTAATTTTCAGGTTCTGTAGTGGGTTTTAAAAATTATGCGACAATCTTAACATAATTAACAACTTGGACTATTCTTGAAAGAATGGGAACTATGATTGAATAGTTGGCTTATCTAAATTACTATTGGTAAGTTTGAAATTTTACTAACAGAAGGTTATTAGTAGTCGATTCATAAATATCAATGAATTAATGTTTTCAAAAATTAATCAAAAGCACCAAAAGGTCTTATGCAAAAGTGCCATCAAAGTCAAAATTTCCAAACGACCTAAAAGCATGGAAAAACTTAAAATCCATTTGGCACTATCACTAATTTCACTGTAATTAATAGCAACCTTGCCTAAGGCTGGACCTAAATTATTGATACTAGCCGCAGTGGCAGAAAAACTGCTAACTTGATCTAGCCCTGTAAACATAAGCGCAACCATAATTAAAACAAAGGCAATAACATACAAAGAAAAGAAACCCCATACCGAAACCAAAGTATTCTCACTAACACTGCGCTTGTTGAGTTTTATGTTGATTTGAGCATTGGGATGAATAAATTTTTTGATTTCTTTGGCGGCGAATTTAAACATCAGCAACACCCGAACAACTTTAATGCCACCACCTGTTGAACCTGCACAGCCACCAACAAAACTAGCAAAAATCAACAATACAGGCAACACAAATGCCCATTGTGAAAAATCACTAGAGGCAAAGCCCGTAGTAGTTGCCATAGAAATGCTTTGAAATATGCCGTACCTAAAAGCTTCAAAAGTGCTTTGATATTGACCTGTTTGCATTAAATAAAGCGAAATGATAACAATCAAACAACTCAAAAACACGGTATAAGTTTTGAATTCAGAATCTTGATAGTAGTGATTAATATGTTTTTTTCGCCAAACAAAAAAATGCAGTGAAAAATTAATACCTGCTAAAAACATAAATACAACAGCAACCGCTTCAATAGCAACCGAATCAAAATAACCGATAGAAGCGTCGTGAGTGGAAAAACCTCCAATTGCCACGGTAGCATAACTATGTCCAATTGCATCAAAAGCATTCATACCCGCTAAATAATAACCCAGCGCACAAGCGAAAGTAAAACCAATATAAATTAACCATAACACTTTGGCGGTTTGAGCGAGTTTTGGCATGAGTCTGTCTTTAGAGATGCTACTAGTTTCAGCATTATAAAGGTCCATACCGCCGACTCCTAACATTGGTAGAATTGCCAAAGCTAAAACAATAATGCCCATACCTCCTAGCCATTGTAGCTGCTGTCTATAATACAAAATTGCCTTAGGTAGAGTATCTAGCCCAGAAATCACCGTAGCGCCTGTGGTAGTTAGCCCTGACATCGACTCAAAAAACGCATCACTCAAAGACATCTGCAAAGCATCTGAAAGCAAAAATGGAATGGTAGCAAACGACGATAGCACAAACCAAAAACTAACTACCACTAAAATACCTTCGCGAATTCTAAAGTCTTCTTTAAAGCCTCTAAATGCTAGCCATAAAAACAAACCACTACCCAAAGTAACGAACAACGAAATTAAAAAATATCCGTATTGTTGCTCAGCATAAATAATATCAACCAACACTGGCGGTAGTTGCGTTAAACTAAACACCATTAGCAACAAACCAACAGTTTTAAGTACAATGCCAAGTTTCATAATTGCTAATCAAAATAACCTTCGAACAGTTCTTCTATTTGGTGAATTTTGCTAACATCACTCAGCACTAGAAGCACATGGTCATTTTCTTTAATGACTAATTTTCTCGATGCCATAATAACTTTATCTCCACGCACAATCGAGGCAACAACAACGCTATTAGGTAGAGCTATTTCTTCAATAGTTTTGCCTACAACATCTGAGTGATGCTCATCACCATGTACAACAACTTCAATGGCCTCTGCCTTTCCTTGTCGCAAAGAATGCACCATCATAGTATCGCCTTTACGAAGGTGTGACAAAATACCACTGGTAGTAATTTGATCAGGTGATATTACCATATCAACATCATCACTTTGGGTGGCTAAATCTTCATAAACATTGCGTTTAACCAAAGCAACTGTTTTATGTGCCCCAAGACGTTTTGCCAAGATTGAAACAATCACATTGGTTTCATCAGAATCGGTTAATGCCAAAAATAAATCAGTATTTTCAATACCCTCTTCTTTTAATAAATCTTGGTCAGAGGCATTACCATGCAATACAATTGCATATTCTAATTCATCAGCAATTTGTTTCACACGTTGTTTATTGCGCTCAATAATGTGGACACGGCGACTCTTTTCTAAAAATTTTGCCAAATTCAGCCCAATCAAACCACCGCCAGCAATAATAATATTTTTGTAAGTCTTATCTACAAGCCTAAATTCTTTAAGTACCTTAGAAATACTGGCTTTTTTGGTAACAAAATAAACACTATCACCATCTTTGATAACAGTTTCACCATATGCAGGAATGGCTTGAGAGTTACGATAAACCGCAACAATGCGCATGCTAGTCTTGGGTAGGTGTTTGTGTAATTCTTTAATAGGACGACCGACAATCGGCGTGCCTGCATAGGCTTTGGTTTCAACTAATTGTATCAGCCCATTGTCAAACTCAAATACTTGTTCAGCACCAGGTTGCTCAATCATGCGCTTGATAAAATTGGTAACCAAAATCTCGGGAGTAATCACGAAATCAATCGGAATTGCATGGTCAGAAAACAATTTGTCATGATGTAGGTATTCAGCGGTGCGGATACGTGCAATTTTTTTATTCACGCCATAGAGTATGTGCGCCATTTGACAAGCTAATATGTTATCTTCATCGGACTTGGTAACGGCAATCATCATGTCCATGGTTTTAATTTCTGCTTGTTCTAAAATATTGGGATATGAGGCTTGTCCACAAACTGTTTTAACGTCCAAATGACGCGCAATATCTGATAAATTTACTTCATCTTTATCAACAATTGTAATATCATTTTCACTATCTTTACTTAAATGTCGTGCAAGTGATGCGCCAACTTGCCCTGCACCCAAAATTAAAATTCTCATGATTATTGCATTACTTTTTTTCGATTCCCAAATCCTTCATCTTGCGATACAAAGTGGTTCTCTCTAGTTTGATTGCCTCTGCCACTTTGCTAATGTTGTAATTATTTTGTTGTAAGTGATGATTAAAATATTGCTTTTCGACAATATGCTTAATTTCTTTAATTGACAAATCAAAATTGATACCTCTAATCTTTTGCATATCATTGTTATTTTTAGATAAAAGTTTGCGCACCAAAGGCAAAATATCGTGTAGCGGTTTTTCTAAAAAATCAACAGCACCCAATTTAATTGCTCTAACAACATCTTGATGCTGTGCATGTCCAGACATCATAACGATTGGCGTGGGAAAACCTGCATTCATCCACTCTTCTAAAAGCGACATACCATCTTGCCCATGCATCCACACATCCATTATAATTAGATCAAAAACTTGGTCTTTTACAACAGCTTTGGCTTGCTTAGCATCAGCAGCCAAAACCACATTGTAATTAACATCTTCTAAAGTGTCTTTTATTGCCTCAGCATTAACACTTTCATCGTCAATAATTAAAATATCACCAATTGTCATAACTATTCTTACCCCTATTTTACGTTTGTATATTCAAATTCAATGGTTATTATTGCCCCATGTGGTTTTATATTGCCAGCAAAAATACGCCCACCATGCTGTTCGACAATATTTTGCACAATCGCCATACCTAATCCGCTACCTTTTTCTTTAGTTGTTACATAAGGATCAAACACATGGTCAAGCACCAAAACATCAAAACCCTCACCATTATCTTGAATACTTAGGCGCACCACAGCATCGTCTTTTAGGTATTGAGTTTTGATACTAATGGTTAAATCATGCCCTTTTTTAGCCGATTCGGTAGCGTTCTTAACTAAATTGATAATGACCCTAGAAATGCTGTTGGCATCTAGGAGTAATTTTGGCACATCATCAGCAAGGTCTAACTCAATATTAACGTTTTTCTGTGCAATATATAAGGCGATTGATTGGTTAATAAGCACATTCAAATCTAATAGATTTCTTTGTATTTGTGGTGTATTAGCATAATCAGAAAAAGCACTTACCATCGTGTCTATGGATTTTACTTGTTCAATAATAACCCCTGTGGTTTTGTCAATGATTTCTAAATCTTTGCCCTGAAGTGTTGCTAAAAATTTATTTCTTAGACGCTGTGCTGATAATAAAATGGGAGTCAGTGGATTTTTGATTTCATGTGCCATACGTCTCGCTACTTCGCCCCAAGCGGCTTTTTTCTGAGCACGATGTAATTTGGAAATATCTTTAATGATAATAACATAACCCAAAGTTGTTGCATCAACATCTAATGGCGCACCTTGGCAAGACAATAGCACACGCTTATTTGGTAGGGCTAGTTTAATTTCTTCACTCCACTCACCACCTTGATGGTTAAATCTGTCCTGAATAATAAAAAATAAAGGGTCAAGATGAGGGTTTTTATCGACAATATCGCTACATAATTGCCCTACAAATTGCCGTTCGTTATCAAAAGCAAGTATCTCGCTAACCACTGGATTAATAAACTGAATATTTTTGTTTTTATCTAGTCCAATAACACCAAAGGAATATTTTAAGATGGTTTCTAAATACAAGTTATGCGTGCTTAACCCTTGGCGTGAAAGTTGTATTTGCGTAGACATTTCATTAAATTGCTCAATTAATAAGCGCACATCTTCACTTGTTTCTTGGTCATGAACCATAATGCCATAATTGCCTTTGGAGATTTCTTTGGTAGCAAGTGAGAGGTTGTGCATTGGACGCATTAATCTATCAATCATTCTAAACACAATCAACAGCACACTTAAAATCGCCAATAAAACTGTTGATGAAAAATCTAATAAAAAACGTTTTTGTGTCAATGAGGTATTAACGTCAAAACTAATACTGCTAGCAAAATTATAAAAATTTTTAACCCTACCTAAAAAACGCAACAAATGCGGGTCTGTTGCATAAACTGCAGTTAAATCTAAGGTCTTCTTATTAGCATCTTTAGTTAAATAATAACCAGACATTTGTACCTGAAATAATTGTGCTTTTTCGTCTTCAAAAGCAATAAAATCTTGTTGAGATGACAAAGATTGATTGTCTTCAACAATGCATGCGTCTCGTTGAGATGCATTAGCAATAACAACGCCTTTTGCATTTTTTAGCACCAAAAAACAAGCATATTTTTGATTAATTAAACCTTGAACAAAAGCCTGTATTTTGGCTTTGTAATCTTTTGCACCTTGATACAAACTAGAATAATTTTGCAACTGTTGCAATAATATTTTGGTGAAATCAACATAACGGTCATCTCTTACCGCTTGTAAACCTTGGTATAGATTGTCTACTTGACTTAAAAATACTTTATTAAAATTGTTATAGGTTTCTTCAGAGCGCTTGACATTGTCTTGTATAGTTTGAAATGAAAACAAATAAAAAGAAAATACAGGTACAACTACAAGCAAAGGGACAATTTTAATAAAAGTCCAAGTAAATCTTGTGCCAATAACACCATTTTTATTATCTTGTCTAATCCTAGAAATAGCAATAAACACATAAAAACCTGCAATTAAAATAGCAACGGCGTTATAAGACGCTAAAACCCACCACCAATTTTTAATCAAATGCGGATTAAGTCCCATGTAAGATAGTCCGCCGATTGAAATCAAAAAAACAATAGGCCAAATCCACTTATTTGGTGATTTTTTCAAAATAGTATCTTGTACAACAGGCATAATTATCTAAGTTGAACTGCTAAAAATGATGTTAAGACTTTCGCTAGCAGGGCTGGGACAATTTTGTGTTGTATTTGCAACATAGATAATCATATCTGTAGAAAATACTTGAAAATAAAAAAGTTGGTATTGCTGGGAACTTTCACAACTTGCTTAGTCTAAACCACATAACTCACAGGGCGATTATCTCATAAAACAATAAGACCTACGTTGGATTGTTGCTAAAATGCAACAATGATAAGTACGCAGATACAACTCCAAGATTTTTTGCATATAATTAAAGATGAAACCGCATTAGCCATTGACACCGAATTCAAATGGATTAATACCTATTATCCAAAGTTGTGCCTAATACAAATTGCTAGTAAAAACATATCCGCCTGTATTGATGTATTAGCCATGCAAAATTTACAACCTTTGTTTGACAAATTGTATCAGGAGGATATTTTGTGGATTGCACACGCTGCACGTAATGACATCGAGGTTTTATACCATCTTTCCGAACAATTACCCAAACAGGTTTTTGATACGCAAATTGCTGCCGATTTATTAAAAGATTTGCTCCCCAAAACACACAATCCAAACACACAAATATCGTATCAAGTGCTAACCGAAATCTTACAAGGGGTTAGTTTAGCAAAAGCCCATACTCGAACAGACTGGACACTACGACCATTGCCTGATGGAGCCATACAGTATGCCTTAGATGATGTGCATTATTTAATGCAAAATTATCAGCAATTAAAGCAACGCTTAGAAGATGAGCAAAAACTACATTGGTTAATGGAGGAAGGTCAATCTCTATTAGATACTGGTTTGTATAAAATTGATATTACACAGGCATGGAAACGCGTCAAACATTTAACGCATTTGCCTCAAACAATGCGTACTATTGGCGCACAACTTTGTGCTTGGAGGGAGCATACAGCACAACAGAAAAATAAACCTAGAAAATGGATATTATCCAATGACGATGTGCTTACAATCGCAACGGGAAAAACAAGTTTAAGCGAAAAAAAACAAAAATCTTTGCAAAATTTTCTAAAGCAATATCCTCAATTTCTTGATATTGAAATTGCTGTTAAAAAAAACACACCTCTTACAGGAAAAGAAAAACGCCAAATACACATCTGGCAAAAACTCATTCAAGAAAAAGCGAATCAGTATAATCTAACAGAGAAGATTATTACTAACAATAAAGTTTTATTAAGATATATCCGTGGAGACCAATCGGTGAATTTTCTTAGTGGTTGGCGCTATCAAATACTAAAAGGAGAGATTGACCAATGCAAAATAGTTTAAAACCAGTATCAGCAGGCAATATACCTAATGAGATAAATGTTATTATTGAAATACCTGCCAACTCATCGCCAGTAAAGTATGAAATTGACAAAAAAACAGGCGCTATGTTTGTTGATAGATTTATTTCAACACCAATGTTTTATCCTTGTAATTACGGCTTTGTGCCCGAAACTTTAGCCAACGATGGCGACCCCGCTGATGTATTGGTAATTACACCATACCCATTGATTCACGATGCTGTTATTACTGCACGCCCAATCGGTGTATTGCGTATGACAGATGAAGCAGGTGAAGACTCCAAAATCTTAGCAGTACCAACTGATAAACTCTGTCAATCCTATCACAATATCAAATGTATTGATGATATTGATGCAACTATCAAAGATCAGATCGAGCATTTTTTCACCTATTACAAAGACCTTGATGAAGGCAAATGGGTGAAAATTGATGGCTGGGGTGACGCTAAAGAAGCTAAACAAGAATTGCAAAATGCTTTTGATGCGTATCACGCAGATAACCCAACTAATGGATAGTCTGTTATCTTACTACTTAAAAAAAAGGATGCGGATTGTAAGCAAAATAGGTTCTTGTTTTGTATCATATAGTGTCCGCCATAATATCCTTTTGACAGTTATAGAAAAAATCCATTGCATTAAGCTTGATACAGTCTAGTAAATACAACAAAATAGCAACACTTTATCCAAAAAAATTAAGAAAAATATCCAAATTTTTGAATAAACAAATACCGTGCTATGTGTTGCATAAGTCGTATCAAGAAATGGATATATTCTTTGCGAAAATAGTTAGACCACATAAATGACAAATACTTTTAAAATTATCGGTGGTGAGCATCGAGGTAGAAAATTTAGCTTCGCTAATACTAATGGATTAAGACCAACGCCAAACAAAGTGCGTGAAACCTTGTTTAATTGGTTACAGTTTGAAACACAGGGCAAAACCTTTTTGGATCTTTTTTCGGGCAGTGGGGCGTTAAGTTTTGAAGCGTTTTCTCGTGGCGCAAAACAAGTCTTCAGCGTGGAAAAAAATACCCATGCCTGTTCTATTATTGAAAAAAATAAACGCATATTACAGGCAAAAAACCTAACGGTTATCAATCAGGACGCTTTCACATTTTTAAATAAACATAGCATAACCTATTTTGATATTGTGTTATTAGATCCGCCTTTTAATAAAGGACTTATACCAAAAGCATTAGAATTAATCATAGAAAATGGTTTTGCTAATGATGGTAGTAAAATCTATGCAGAATCCGAATCTAAAATAACATTGGATTTTTTGATGACAAACTTTGGTAAAAAACTCAGCATTAATAAGCAAAAAAAATCTGGTGCTGTGCATTATTGTCTTATACAATTACAACAATGAAAAAAATTGCTATCTATCCTGGTTCTTTCGATCCAATTACCAACGGACATATCGATTTAATTAAACGTGCTAGTAAATTATTTGACGCAGTTATTATTGGCATTACACAAAACAGCAAAAAAACTGCTTTTTTAAATATTGATGAGCGCTTAAAAAGCACCAAGAGCGTGGTGCAAGAGATTGACAATATTAAAGTTATGAGTTTTGACACGTTATTGGTAGACTTTGCCAAATCACAAAACGCTCAAATTATTTTGCGTGGTCTGCGCGCAGTCAGCGATTTTGAATATGAATTCCAACTTTCGGGCATGAACAAACATCTTAACCCTAATATCGAGACTTTGTTTATGACGCCCGCAGAACAATATGCCAATATTTCATCTTCATTAGTTAGAGAGATTTTGTCGTTAGGTGGCGATATTAGTAGTTTTGTGCCCATCAATGTAGAGAACTTGCTAAAAGCGAAGATGTATTAAATAGTGCTATGTTTGGTGCTATGCTTTTGCGTGGTGTAATTATCAGTTAGTTAATTCATTACATAATTAGGTCTAATTTATTATTTTTTACTTGAATTTGATTTTTGTACCCCTAAATAAGAGGCATTGTTAAAAAAATAATGTACAAACGATTGATTAAGGGGGTAGAAAATGTCAAAAATTATCGGTATTGATTTAGGAACAACCAACTCGTGTGTTGCCATTATGGACGGTGGCAGTGTAAAAATCATTGAAAATTCTGAGGGTAGTCGCACTACTCCGTCTATTGTTGCATTTCCAAAAGACTCAGAAGAAGTGTTAGTAGGGCAAAGTGCTAAACGACAAGCGGTTACCAATCCTAAAAACACATTGTATGCAATTAAACGTTTAATTGGACGTCGTTTTGAAGAAGAAGCTGTGCAAAAAGATATTGATCTTGTGCCCTACAAGATTATCAAAGCCGACAATGGCGATGCTTGGATTCAAGTGAATGGCAAAAAAATGGCAGCACCCGAAATTTCAGCAAAAGTTATTGACAAGATGAGGAAAACTGCTGAAGATTATTTAGGTGAGAAAATTACACAAGCTGTGATTACCGTGCCTGCTTATTTTAACGATTCACAAAGGCAAGCCACTAAAGATGCTGGAAAGATTGCTGGGCTTGATGTAAAACGCATTATTAACGAGCCAACAGCAGCAGCACTAGCGTATGGTGTTGATAAGTCTAAGGGGGATAAAACCATTGCTGTGTATGACTTAGGCGGTGGAACTTTTGATGTTTCAATCATTGAGATGGAAGATATTGATGGCGAAAAACACTTTGAAGTTCTTTCAACTAACGGCGATACTTTCTTAGGTGGCGAAGATTTTGATCAGCGCATTATGGACTTCTTAGTTGAAGAATTCAAAAAAGAGCAAGGGATTGATTTAAAAAATGATCCTATGGCACTACAACGCTTAAAAGAGGCCGCAGAAAAAGCCAAAATTGAACTGTCCTCTTCTGAGCAAACTGAAGTTAACCTGCCTTATGTAACAGCTGATGCTTCAGGACCTAAACATTTGAATATTAAAATCACACGTTCTAAATTAGAATCCTTAGTAGAAGATTTAATTCAACGCTCAATTGACCCTTGTCAAATTGCGTTAAGAGATGCTAATTTGTCTGCTAAAGATATTGATGAGGTGATTTTGGTGGGTGGTTCTACACGTATGCCTAAGGTACAAAAAAAAGTGCAGGAGTTTTTTGGCAAAGAACCTAAAAGAGATGTTAATCCTGATGAAGCTGTAGCGATGGGTGCAGCTGTTCAAGCGGGCGTGTTAGGTGGTGATGTCAAAGATGTGTTACTACTAGACGTTACACCTTTATCACTAGGTATTGAAACTATGGGCGGTGTAATGACTAAATTGATTGAAAAAAACACAACAATTCCAACCAACGCGTCGCAAATTTTCTCAACAGCCATGGACAATCAATCGGCGGTAACAGTTCATGTCTTGCAAGGGGAGCGTGAAGTGGCAAGTGCTAATAAATCTTTGGGTCAATTCAACCTCGAAGGTATTGCCGCAGCACCAAAAGGCACACCACAAATTGAGGTAACGTTAGATATTGACTCTGATGGTATTTTGAATGTTTCTGCTAAGGATAAAAATACTGGCAAGAAACAAAGCATCACTATCAAAGCATCTAGTGGTTTAAGTGATGAAGAAGTTGAAAGAATGATTAAAGATGCTGAGGCAAATGCTGAGGAAGATAAAAAATTCCAAGCATTAGTTACAGCACGCAATATGGCAGATTCGGTTATTCATTCAACTAAACAACTCTTGAATGAGTATAAAGATGAAGTCTCAGATGATGATAAGTCTAAAATTGAAACAGCAATCACTGAGCTTGAAAAAGTGGCAAAAGCAGACGACAAACAGGCCATTGATGAAAAAATTCAAAATCTTAGCGAAATAGTTCGTCCTTTAACTGAAAAAGCACAAGCGAAAGCAGGCGCAAATGCAGGCGACAACGGTTTTACAGATGCCGCTAATGCAGGGGCAAAAGATAGTGGTGATGATGTGGTAGATGCTGATTTTGAAGAAGTAAAAGATGACGACAAAAAATAAGTAACGCTTGTTTTAAGTAGTCCAACCTAGATCATCAATAAGGGGCTTTGCGCCCCTTTTTATAAGAGAGGCATTATGTCAGAAAGAGATTATTATGAAACATTAGGCGTTGCTAGAAGTGCTGATGCAAAACAGATAAAAAAAGCCTATAAGCGCTTGGCGATGAAACACCATCCTGATCGCAACAAAGATAATAAAAAAGCCGCTGAAAAAACCTTTAAAGAAATTCAAAAGGCTTACAGTGTGCTATCTGATGAGCAAAAACGCCAAGCTTACGATCAGTTTGGTCATGCAGGTGTAAATAACGCTACAGGCGGAGGCAATCCATTTAGTGGAAGCGGTTTTGGTGATATTTTTGGTGATATTTTTGGTGGCAATTCACGCAGAGCGCAAGCTAGCAATCGTGGTGCAGATTTGCGTTATGATTTGGAAATCAATCTAAAAGAGGCTGCGAGAGGTAAAACAGTTCAAATTCGTATCCCTAAGGGCGAAAAGTGTAGCACCTGTCGCGGTTCTGGGGCTAAACCGGGCACCAGTGCTAAAACTTGTGGCACCTGTCAAGGCTCGGGACAAATACATATACAACAAGGACCTTTTGCAATAAAACAGTCCTGCCCACAGTGTCACGGCACTGGTCAAGTGATTGAATCGCCTTGTGTTGATTGTCATGGCAAGGGTGTAGTTCGTAAACAAAAAACACTCTCAGCTAAAGTTCCTGCGGGAGTTGACACAGGCAATCGTATACGTTTATCTGGTGAAGGTGAAGCAGGCGCACGTGGCGGTCCAAATGGCGATTTATATATTGAGATTCACGTTAAACCTCATAATATTTTTGAGCGCCATGGTAATTATTTGTACTGCATTGTGCCAATTGATTTCTCATCAGCAGCCTTGGGTGGCAGTATTGAAGTGCCGACACTAGATGGAAAGCTTAAAATTAGAATTCCAGAAGGTACACAAACCGACAAACGATTTCGCTTAAAGGGCAAAGGCATTCAAGACATACACAGTGGTGGCACAGGGGATTTAATTTGTCAAGTTAAAATTGAAACACCAATTAACTTAAACAAAAAACAAAAGGATTTGTTGCGAGAATTTGCAACCACGTGTGGCAAGAAACAACACCCTGAATCGAATTCATTCTTTGGTAAAATGAAGTCTTTCTTTTAAATAAAATCGTCTAAGTTGAATAAATATTAAACAAGCTAACAACATAGACTTTTTTGCATCTGCTCACCTCAGGTCATATCAATACATACAATGAAAATCCAACACATTCAAGCACGTGAAGTTCTAGATTCTAGAGGCAATCCAACTGTTGAAGCAGATGTTATACTTGACGATGGCACAATGGGTAGTGCAATGGTTCCATCTGGTGCTTCAACAGGCGTACATGAAGCACTAGAATTACGCGATGGCGATAAGTCTCGTTATTTAGGCAAAGGTGTTTTGCGGGCTGTGGCTTTTATCAATACTGAGATTGCTAAAGCTTTATCAGGTTTTAATATTGATGATTTAACGAAAATTGATCAAACGATGATAGCACTTGATGGCACAAAAACAAAATCTCGCTTAGGTGCAAACTCTATTTTGGCGGTGTCGTTGGCAGCCGCTCATGCAAACGCCAACCGACAAAACAAACCACTATATGACACACTAGATTTGAATGCCAAATACCAATTGCCTGTGCCTATGATGAATATTATCAATGGCGGTGAACATGCTAATAACAATGTGGATATTCAAGAATTTATGATTATTCCCGCAGGCGCACCAAGTTTCAAAGAAGCTTTGCGTTATGGTGCGGAGGTATTTCATCATCTTAAATCCATATTAGCAGCCCAAGGGCTGAGTACCACAGTTGGCGATGAGGGTGGTTTTGCCCCCGATTTAGCATCTAACGAAGAAGCAATTAAAATGATTTTAAAAGCCATTGAAAAAGCAGGTTTTATTGCTGGTAAAGATATTTTTATCGGCATTGATGTTGCTAGTTCCGAGTTTTATGAAAGTGGCATTTATCATTTAACTTCTGAAAATCGCTCTTTAAAATCACACGAGTTTGTCGATTATCTATCCGATTGGGTAGAAAACTACCCGATTATCTCTATTGAAGATGGCATGAGTGAAAACGACTGGGACGGTTGGGATTTATTAACTAAAAAAATTGGCGATAAAGTGCAATTGGTTGGTGATGATTTATTTGCAACTAATAGCGAAATTCTTGCACAAGGCATTGATAAATCTGTTGCTAATTCAATCTTAATTAAAGTTAACCAAATTGGCACGCTTAGCGAAACTTTTGCCACGATAAAAGTCGCAGAAAAAGCGGGGTATACTTGCATTGTGTCGCACCGCTCTGGAGAAACCGAAGATAGCACAATCGCAGATTTAGCGGTGGCAACGGGGTGTGGACAAATCAAAACAGGGTCATTATCGCGCTCTGATCGATTAGCAAAATACAATCGCTTATTACGCATTGAGGAAGAATTAGGAGAAAATGCACTCTACCCTAGACTTGAAGCTTTTCGTCATTTGCGTCAAACCTAAGAATTGGAATCACTTTCAACTTTTTGGCTAGCCATTATTTTATTCGGGTTGATAATAGTCTCGGCTTTTTTTTCATCGGCTGAAACTTCAATGATGGCGATTAATCGTTATCGCTTAAAAGCACTCAGCAAAACTAATAAAAACGCCAAACGTACTGAAAAATTATTGAATGATTTAGATTATCTGATTGGCACGATTTTATTAGGTAATAATTTAGTTAATATTTTTGCTGCTAGTATTGCAACTATATTATCTATTAAACTTTGGGGCGAAGGCTCGGTAGTATTATCATCACTGGTGCTGACTTGTGTTATTTTGGTGTTTGCGGAAACCACACCAAAAACTTTTGCCGCCAAAAATCCTGAAAGAATCGCTCTACCTGCATCAGTTGTCATAGATTTATTGATTAAGTCATTTAAACCTTTTGTTTGGTTAATTGCAAAAATGAGCAAAACTATTCTTGCAATGTTAGGGGTAAAAGAAAATGATATAGACAAAAAAATGACATCAGAAGAATTGAAAATGGTGGTTAATGATGCCAAACCCGTTATCGCATCGAATTATCAGAAAATGTTGCTTAATATTATTGATTTAGAACAGGTAAAGGTTGAGGATATTATGATTCCTAAACACGAATTAGTTAGCGTTGACATCAACAAACCTGATGAAATTTTAAAACAATTAGAGCATATACAGCACACTAGACTCTTAACTTATGATGCTTCAAGCAACAATATTACTGGTGTTCTTCATATGCGAGATATTGTCAATTTATATGCTAAAGGAGATTTTAGCATTGAGAATGTGCTATCACTAATCCGCACTCCTTATTTCGTGCCAGAAGGCACTTCTTTAGCAAATCAACTAGCACATTTTCAAGCGCAAAAAAGACGTTTAGGGTTAGTGGTTGACGAATACGGCGAGGTGCGCGGATTAGTTGTGTTAGAAGATATTTTAGAAGAAATTGTGGGGCAATTTACCTCTAATCAAAATGAAATTATTGATGAAATTGTTAAGCAAAAAGATGGTCGTTACTTGATTGACCCAAGGATTAATATACGAGAATTAAATTTAGCGCTACAACTCAATTTATCTGTTGCTAAAGCTAAAACCTTGAATGGACTTATTTTAGAAACCCTGCAAAATATCCCCAAGCGTGATGTGAGTGTGAAAATTGACAATGTGTTAATTGATATTGTGAAAATTTCCGATCAAAGCATTAAGTTAGTCAGACTCACAAAATTAGATTAGCCCATGAATAAATTCTTAGAAACAGCGAAAATTTATCTAAATATCAGTATTTACAAAGATTAAAAGGTTTGGTTTTAATGATTTACGTCGTTTTGTCATCTATTATCTATCGGAACTAAATTAGTGCTTGTCCCATTTTTACGGCTTTATCTACTTCTAAATTTAACCTATTTTTTTGATTAGGCATGAGCATCATCACGGTCGAACCCATGTTAAAACGCCCCATTTCTTCGCCTTTTTTTAAGTAGATATTTTGTGCTTGATAAGCAAAATGTTTGACTTGCTTTATATAAGGCGGACTAATTTGCCCTTGCCAAACGGTTTGCATTGAGCCCACAAAAATTGCCCCCACTAACACAAATACACACAAACCAAATTGGGTCTCAAAATAACATACTACGCGCTCATTACGGGCAAACAAGTTATTGACCCGTTTCAACGTTTTTTGATTAACAGAAAATAAATTGCCTGGGATATAATCCATGGCAATTAACTTACCATCGTAGGGCATATGAATGCGATGATAATCCTTCGGTGAAAGATAAATTGTGGCAAAAAAACCTTGCTTAAATTCACTGGCTTTATCATTATTTGCCAACAACTGTTTGATGCTATAACAATGGTTTTTTGCTTGTAGAATTTGTGCATTATTAATATCACCCACCTGAGAAACAATTCCGTCTACAGGGCAAACAATATCGCCACTAGCAATCACCCTAGCATCAGGTTTGAGGCTACGAGTAAAAAAATCATTAAAACTGCTATATGCTTGTATTTGTTCATGCTTGGCCTGGGATAAATCTATTTTATAAACTTTAACAAACCAACGAATCAAGGCATTTTTAAACCATACATTTTCAAATCGAGCAACACGAAACATTAACCTAGATAGCCAATGTTGTGGTAAAAAATATTGCAAAAAACTCATGTATTGATTTTGTTTTGAACAAAACTTAATGCGTGATTAAACTTGAGTGTTATTTTCTCGGGGCTATTTCTTGCTTTGTATTCAACATTGTCATTATCCACATGCATATCACTTAACACTATGCGATGTGGAATACCTAACAACTCACTATTAGCAAACATAATACCCGCACGCTCTTTTCTATCATCAAGCAAAACTTCAATACCAGCATCTAAACATTGTTGGTACAACATGTCTGCTGAGTTTTTAACACGGATAGATTTACTATAATTAATTGGCACAATCACCAGTGCAAAAGGCGCGATACTACTTGGAAAAATAATACCCCGATTATCATAATTTTGCTCAATAGCCGCTGCCACAACACGTGTTATCCCAATGCCATAACAACCCATCATCATAGTTAGCGATTTTCCAGATTCACCAATTACATTAGCATTCATGGCTTTTGAATACTTGTTACCCAGTTGGAAAATGTGACCCACCTCAATGCCGCGCTTAATCACTAATTTTCCTTTACCGTCTGGCGAGGGGTCGCCCGCGACGGCATTGCGCAAATCTGCTGTTTGTAATAAAACATTGCCCCAATTTGCACCTGTTAAATGATAATCCCACTCATTTGCACCACAAACAAAATCTACCATCACCTCGGCTGCATAATCTACAATTAATTCAATGTTTAAATCTTTAACGCCAATAAAACCTTTTTTTAAACCTAAGGTTTTAATTTCTGCATCACTAGCAAATTTAAAATCACCTAGTAGATTTTGCACCTTGGCTTCATTTAACTCATGGTCACCTCGAAGTGCCAGAGCTTTGTAACCATCAACAACTTTAATAATTATTGTCTTCACACATTGCGATGCCTCAACATTCAAAAACTGTGCAACATCTTTAATACTGGTAATTTTTTTAGTAAGCACTTGTGCTTCAATGGCACTTGGGGTATTGATTTTTTCTTGCTGGGAAAAGGCTACTTTTTCAATATTTGCAGCATAATTAGAGGTATCAGAAAAACAAATGGCATCTTCGCCAGATTCAGCCAACACATGAAACTCAACCGAATTATCACCCCCAATATTGCCGCTGTCTGCTAATACAGCACGATAGTTCAAACCAAGACGCTCAAAAATACGGCAATAGGTGGCATGCATTTTTTCGAACTCTAGCTTCATACTTGCCGCATCTAAATGAAAAGAATAAGCATCTTTCATGATGAATTCTCTCGAACGCATAACCCCAAAACGCGGACGAATTTCATCACGAAATTTGGTTTGAATTTGGTAAAAATTCATTGGTAATTGCTTATAACTGTTAAGGTATTGGCTGGCTAAATCGGTAATCACCTCTTCATGGGTTGGACTCAAGCAAAATTTTCTATTGTGTCTATCATTAAAACGTAATAATTCTGCGCCATAGGCATCCCAACGCCCTGATTCTTGCCAAAGTTCTGCTGGTTGCACAACTGGCATCAACACTTCTTGTGCGCCTGATTGGTTCATTTCTTCACGAATAATATTTTCTACCTTTTGCAGGACATTTAGACCTATTGGCAAATACGAATATAATCCTGAAGCAAGTTTGGAAATAAGCCCTGCACGAATCATCAACTGATGAGAGGCAATCTGCGCATCGTTAGGAGCCTCTTTTTGTGTTGGAATGAGAATCTGGCTGGTTTTCATTTATAATGACAAATATAAAAACGACTAATTTTACCCATGCTTGATTTTCAGACACTTTTAATTTATGCAGTTCCTTTAATTTTTGCCATTACTGTGCATGAAGTTGCGCATGGTTGGGTTGCTAATCTATGTGGCGATGGTAGTGCCAAAATGCTGGGAAGATTGACACTCAACCCAGTAAAACATGTTGACCCAATTGGTACGCTACTAGTGCCAGTGGTGTTGTATTTTATTGGTTCTCCTTTTTTATTTGGCTGGGCAAAGCCTGTGCCAATTAACTTTAATGCACTCAAGTCGCCTAAACAAGATATGATGTTAGTTGCACTTGCTGGACCAGTATCTAACTTTATTATGGCGTTTTTATGGTTGTTTTTGCTTATGTTGGTACTTAATCCGCCAAATGAATTTTTGCTTAAAATGGCGGGGTTTGGTATCTTTATTAATCTTATTCTAGGCGTATTTAATTTGCTTCCTCTACCGCCATTAGATGGCTCCCATGTGCTAAGTGCGCTGTTGCCAAATAAGTTGGCTTATACATATAATAAACTACAAAATTATGGTTTATTTATATTATTAGGGTTGCTATTCTTGGGGATTTTTGAAGATATTATATTGCCAATAGTTATAGCACTAAGAACCACAATGTTTAATATTGTAGGTGTAATTTAGAGATAACATAGTTATTATATTTGGTATTTTTGAGACTACTACACAAACAGAAAAAATTAATTTTTATAGCGTTTTTTGATAAAATTCGCCCAGTTTAAAACACATAGAACAATGATAATCATTCCAGCAATAGATTTAAAAGATGGGCAATGCGTGCGCTTGAGACAAGGTTTGATGGAAGATACCACAGTGTTTTCCGATAATCCAGTAGAGATGGCAGCACAGTGGGTTAAACAAGGTGCAAAACGCCTACATTTGGTGGATTTAAATGGGGCGTTTAAGGGTGAACCCGTAAATGCTAAAAGTATAGAGCAGATTGTATCGACATTTCCCGATTTACCTGTGCAAATTGGCGGCGGTATTCGGGATATAAATATTGCCAATGCCTATATTGAGACAGGGGTTAGGTATGTGATTATTGGCACAATGGCAGTAACTAATCCCAAGTTTATATCGCAGTTATGTCGTGAGTTTCCTGATCAAGTGATTGTTGGATTAGATGCTAATGATGGTTTGGTGGCTACACAGGGTTGGAGCAAAAAAACTGATTTAAATGTCCTAGATTTATCAAAAAGGTTTGAGCAAGATGGTGTGAGTTCAATTGTTTATACCGATATTGCACGAGACGGCATGATGCAAGGAATTAATGTTGAAGCAACGACAAATCTTGCTAAACATACTTCAATTCCAATCATTGCCTCTGGTGGTATTACTAATATTGATGACATTGCTAACTTACTAATCGAGGCGCATCATGGTATTATAGGCGCAATTACTGGACGAGCGATTTACGAGAACACACTAGATTTTTCCCAAGCTCAGGCATTGTGTGATGCACAGCCATGAAGATAGAAGTTGCCTACGCCCTACAATATAAACAAACACTACTAGCTTTTGAAGTAGATGAAGGTACAACACTTAAACAGGCGATAGAGTTATCTGGAATTATGGACATCTATCCGCAAATTGATTTATCCAAAAACAAAACGGGTATTTTTGGAAAAATTTCCAAACTAGATACTGTTTTGCGTCCAAAAGATCGAGTTGAAATTTATCGACCACTAATTGCCGACCCAAAACAGATGCGTAAAAAGCGTGCTACACAAGGCAAAAAGATGCGCAGTGACAAAACTAATGTTGTTAAAATGATGCCCTAAATGAACGAAGAACAACCTCCTTCGATATCTTTGTTACAAAGATTAAAAAAACGATTTTTTCGTGCAAAACTTGGTTCAAGCGATGAGTTATTGCAGTCCATAAAAGAGGCCGAGCAAAGTCATGTGATTGATTCACTATCACGTTCAATTATTGAAAACACAATACAACTTGGAAACATGGAGGTGCGTGATGCGATGGTGCCAAAATCAAAAATGGTGCTCATTGATTACCAATCAACAACGCAAGAATTATTAACCATTATGCTTGATTCTGCGCATTCTCGGTTTCCAGTGATTAACGGAGAACAAGGTAAAATACTAGGTGTTATTTTAGCCAAAGATTTACTGGGTTATTTTGCGGGCGAGCAAACTTCTGAATTTAATTACAAGCAGTATTTACGCGACGCTACATTAGTACCAGAAAGCAAAACCTTAGGGGCATTATTAAGGGATTTTCAACAAAACAAATTGCATATGGCAATTGTAATGGACGAATATGGTGAGATTGCAGGCTTAATAACATTAGAAGATGTGCTAGAGCAAATTGTGGGTAAAATTGAAGACGAGCACGACTTGGAAGAAGATAATATTATTGAATTTAGCGACAATCGTTACCTAATTAAAGGACATACGCCTATTGAAGAGTTTAACGACTTTTTTGATGTTAAACTACAAACTAGAGGCGTGGATACTATTGCGGGTTTGGTGATTTCTGAATTTACTTATCTGCCAGAACAGGCAAAAGAGATTGATTTACAGGGCTTACATTTTAAAGTTTTAAAGGCTGATTCTCGAAGGTTGTGCCTACTAGAGGTTACTAAAAATTAACAATCATGTCGTCATTAGAACAAACTGCAGATATAGTTATTGAGTTATTAAAAAAATACAAAGTTAGTAGTTATGAATTGTTACTTGACTCAAATTCGGGCATCTCTACCACAGTCAGATTGGGCAAAGTTGAAACCCTGCAATATCATTTAGATAAAAATTTTGCAGTCAATGTGTTTTTTGGCAAAAAGAAAGGACATGCATCTAGCGTTGATTTAAGTAAAAATAGCCTTGAGAAAACCATTGAATCTGCTTGCTTGATTGCAAAATACACCCAAGCAGACCCATTTAATGGCTTAGCACCAAAAGCACTCATGGCCTTTGATGCGCCTGATTTAGATTTATATTACCCTTGGGATTTACAAGCACACCAAAGTATTGATATTGCCAAAGAATGCGAAGAAATCGCACTCATACAAGATGAAATTACTAATTCTGATGGTGCAGAATTGTCAAGTTTTCAGGGAAAAAGTTTGTATGCTAATTCCCATGGTTTAATTGCTATGCAAAATAGCACCCGTCATTCGCTACATTGCGCATTAATTGCAAGTCGTAATCATGATATGCAAAAGGCTTATGAATATACGACAGCCATTGATGCGAATGATTTGCAAACCCCACAACAACTCGGAATAAAAACCGCAAAACTTGCCCAGCAAAAATTAGGTTCGCGCTCACTTAACTCAAAAAAATGCCCTATAATTTTCGCGCCACATCTGTCTAATGGGTTATTTGCGCGACTTTTAGATGCATTAAGCGGTGCTAGGCAATATAAAAAATCTAGTTTTTTATTAAATAGTGCCGATAAACTTGTGTTGCCAGAAAACATTAGTTTGCGTGAACACCCATTTGCCAAAAAAACACTAGGTGCTAAAGCGATTGATCGAGACGGTGTGTTGAAACGTGAGCAATATTTTATTCAGCATGGACAGGTTAAAAGTTACGTCATGGGGCAATATTCTGCCAATCAATTAGGCTTAAAAACCACTGCAAATGCAGGCGGTGTGAGCAATGTTGTTGTAGAATCAAATTTTGACGGCGGTTTAGATGAAATGATTCAAACCATGGGCGAAGGTTTAGTAGTTACAGAGTTAATGGGGCAAGGCGTTAATATGACAACTGGAGATTATTCTCGTGGTGCCACAGGTTTTTGGGTAGAAAATGGTGAAATTCAATATCCAGTTTCAGAATTAACAATTGCGGGCAATCTTAAAGATATGTTATTGGGTATTGAATATGTGGGTAATGATATAGATTGGCGTAGCAATATTAAAGTTGGTTGCGTTTTAATTAATCAAATGACGGTAGCTGGTGGGTAGTTTTGATATTATTATTATAGGTGGCGGCATGGTTGGACAAGCGTTTGCCTTGTCGATGGCAAAGCATAACATAAGCATAGCGATTATTGAGCCAAATAACCCAAACCCTAAAATTGAGCAAACATTTCATACGCGTGTTAGTGCTATCACGCCCGCATCAGAAAGGCTATTAAAGACTATCGGAGTATGGAGTTTAATCAAGCGTAAACAGGCTTTTACTAATACTAGCGTATGGGATCAAAACTCGCATGGAGATATATATTTTTCAGCAACTGACGATAAAAAAACACATCTAGGGCATATTATAGAGAATGATTGTATACAATCAGCAATGCACGCAGCCTTGTCCGACACCCAAGTAGAATTTATCAATAATAAACTTGCCGATATTAATAAAACCGAACAAGGTTATCAGGTGATTTTAGATAACGGTAAACAGTTCGAGTGTAGTCTATTGATTGGCGCAGATGGCGCATGTTCACGCACTAGAGATTTAGCAGGAATAGCATTTAGTGAACATGATTATCAACAAAAAGCCATTGTTTGTAATGTTCGTGCAACCCAGAGTTTCAAAAAAACGACTTGGCAACGGTTCTTATCTAGTAGTATTATCGCATTGTTACCGCTTTGCGATAATCAAGCATCAATTGTTTGGTCAGCAGAAAACCACCTAGCCGATGAATTATTAGCATTACCAGTTCAAGATTTTGCCAAACAACTTAGCATGGGCGTAGAGGGGCGTTTTGGTCAATTCGAAATACTTAGCAAAATCCAAGCTTTTCCATTGATTGAGAGAAGTGCCAAAGACTACGTAGAAAAAAATTTAGCACTTATTGGCGATGCAGCACATAATATTCATCCATTAGCAGGTCAAGGAGTTAATTTAGGATTTGCAGATGTTCGTGAATTATCACAACAATTAGCAACAAATATTGATACTTTAGGACATTATTTAATATTAAGAAAATACGCAAGGGCTAGAAGACTAAACAACGAGTTAATGGCAAAAACCATGAGAGGTTTGAATTGGATTTACAAAGAAAATAATGAACCATTCAGATGGGCACGAGGCTTTGGCATGAATTTAGTTAATAAAAATCCTAAACTTAAATCATTTTTTCAAGGACATGCAACAGGTGCTTATTGATTGAGCGGTAGATATCTTCTACTTCACTAACTTGCCAAAAAAATCTAACTGTGTTCAGAGAAACAACGCGTTGGAAAGTAGCAAACTGCGAAATATATAAATAAAATTAGACAAAGTCAAACCAAAGTGGGTTATGACATCATCTTTAATGATGCTTTTATCTGCTTGTGGTGGTGGGTCGGGACAAGTATCTGCTATAACAAAAAACATCAATAATATGACACCAAAGCAGCGAGAGGAATTAGTTAGTGCATATGATAAATTAATCCCAGAACAGCAAGCGGCTTTAGCCAATAAGTTGAGCCATTTAACCCCAGAGCAATTACAGGATTTAACTCAGGCACAAATAAGTAGGTATATCCAAGAGATAGCAACCCAGCACAAAACTATAATGCTGATGGCTTTGACACAGATGGTAAATATGTTGGTTCTACAGTTGTGGTTGATAAAATAGTTGTGGGGGCTAACACTGGCAATATTAGAATTTGCCAATTTGGTGCCGAGAATGAACTGGATATTCGTGCTATGGGTACGGCTGATGCTAAAACTGCTATCGAAGCGATAAAAAAGTGCTAACAATTCGCCCAAACTTAATTTCAGTACAGAATAAGGATATAGTTATAGATAATGGGGTTAGCCATCAAAACAGATATTAACAACACAATAAAAGTATACAAAGAAGGTTCTACAACTTGGGTTGATGTGTTCGATGGAATTGTTTTATAGGATATGCTAAACAACTAACAACTTAGAAAATACGAAAAATAGTGCTTTTTTATCCAAAAAACAAGAAACACTACATAGTTTGCCAAGTTTTTGAATAAAAAAAGATGTTGTTGCGTGTATTTTGGTTGTATTAAGATAATGCTAGACTAAAACAAAAATTATGTTTTGGCTGAGTATAAGTAATAAAAAAGCACTTAAAAAGTGCTTTTTAGTTGTTTGTTTAAAAAAATTATGCACTTTCAACCGAAACATATTGACGCATAAACTTGCCTTTTCTAGCAAAAACTACTTTGCCATCTGTTGTGGCAAACAATGTATCGTCCCTACCCTTGCGAACATTGACACCTGGGTGGAATTTGGAACCTCTTT
The DNA here is from genome assembly GCA_937950605.1 of uncultured PS1 clade bacterium. Classification (GTDB taxonomy): domain Bacteria; phylum Pseudomonadota; class Gammaproteobacteria; order PS1; family Pseudothioglobaceae; genus Thiodubiliella. The sequence continues at coordinate 26,683 of CALFDA010000088.1, forward strand.
GACGCACTAAAATATTGCCTGCTAATACCGATTGACCGCCAAATCTTTTAACGCCAAGCCGTTTTGATACGGAATCTCTGCCATTATTAGTGCTACCGCCTGCTTTTTTGTGTGCCATTGTGTCTCCTAAGAATTAATTTTTGTAATTTCAAGTTCAGTAAACAATTGCCTATGTCCTTGTCGCTTCATTGAGTGTTTACGACGACGGAATTTAATGATGCTTACTTTTTTTCTTTTGCCCTGTGAAATCACTTTCGCCTCGACACTAGCCTTATCCACCAGCGGAGAACCTACTTTAACCTTATCGCCATCAGCAACCATTAAAACATCTTTGAAAGTAACCTTATTGCCTAAATCAACTTCTAATTTTTCAACTTTTAAGGTTGTGC
>CALFDA010000089.1 GCA_937950605.1 uncultured PS1 clade bacterium
TGTTTTTTTATTTTTTTTAGTCATTATTCCGACTATGCATCATATTTCTAAAAGTGCTATTGTGCCTTATTCTTGTGTACAAATGTATCAACTAGTTAATCAAATAAATGAATATCCACAATTCCTCAATTGGTGTTATTCTGCGCGTATTTTAAACCAAACCGATAACCAAATTACAGCTTCAATTAGTATCAGTAAAAGCATTTTTAGCCAAACATTTACAACAATAAACACCCTAACACCTAATACTCGTATTGATATGCAACTTAAAGATGGACCTTTTAAGCAATTGTGCGGTGCTTGGATTTTTACACCGCTGAGTAATAACGCTTGTAGAATAAATCTTGAACTAGAATTTAGTTTTTCCTCACAGTTGCTTGACACAACACTTTCCCCCATATTCACCGCAATTTCTAATGTGCAACTTGATGCTTTTGTTGCGCGTGCTAAGCAAATCTATGGGTGATTTTCTCTGATATAACATTGTGCCAGTAAAAAGATTTTATAGCAAAATATTGCTTTACCATAGAGCAATAATATTTTTAGGCATCATTGTAATTGCATAACTCTTCAATTACAATGATGCTTTTTATTTAACAAATTACAATGTTAAAAAGACTTATAAAATTTTTAGAAAATAATTACCCTAATAGCAATATTGACGATTATTTAGACGCAAGATATATACAGCTTAGCAATTCTCAGCTAAAACAAATCGCTAATGCACTCAACAACAAAGAATTACTAATAAAACCCGCATCATCCTGTAGTGCCGAAAGATTTATTTTTCACTTTGGTGATACTGCAATTTTGGTGCAAAGGGATAACAGTCGATCAACTGCCATATACCAAGCCGAGTTTGCGTGGGAAACCGATTTTTTAGCAATTCACTCCATTAGAAACAAAGGCAAGGGATTTTATTTCATTGCATTTGAATTTGATGATGATTATCAGGCAACCCTAAAAGAGACGGATAAAAAATTAAAAAGCCAAATTAAGAACATTGAAAAAGATAAAGAACTAATTGATAAAACCATGCCTATTTTAAAAGGCTTTATGAGTGCTATTTCAGAGTGAGGCTGTTACTAGAACTAAGCAATTCCCGAAAAAATTAACACTTAAAAAGCGAGATTTTTTTATAATCAAACAAAGATTCATACGAGAGATAATACATGAATCAATAAATATTGGATAAACAAGATGTTTTTGATTTTGTGGAAATTTTTTTGAAAAATTGTAAAAATTGGAGTGAAAATTAGAAATTATAAATTGCGCAAGACTTTATTTTGGTAACTTATTGGGGCATAGTGACATGTCCATAATTGATATTTATAAACAACAAACTGCAAAGATTGCTTGTAATTTTTTTACACGCCTTACTAAATTCAATAAACCACAATCTGGTCCCACTTGGAAAAATAGGCAAATAGAAATTTTTTAACAAACATTTTACAATCTGACAATACCATGATGATGGGGTCTATTTAATTAGCATGCACATGATCTGGTGGTTTATTTTTCTTAAAACAACTATCCTATCAGCTAAAACATTTTTTTGAGTTTATGATTGAGAATTTTAGAAAACCTAAGTATTGTTTTATAATTCTCAAGGCAAGAAAGCACAAGCAAACAGCCTTAAAATACCTATAATATATTATGTAGCGACATCACGCTATTTATAGTATTATATCCGCTGTTTGTTTTGTAATGTCTAAGCGGAGTTTTTATGTTTAATTTTATCAGACCTCAACGCCTCTCTATTGATCTTGGAACAGCGAATACACTCATTTTTATAAATGGAGAAATCGTGCTAAATGAGCCTTCAGTTGTTGCTATTCATTATGAAAGAGGCGCAACAGATGCAACAGTTATTGCGGTTGGTCAAGACGCTAAAGAAATGTTAGGTAGAACGCCCGGTTCGATCGAGGCGATTCGGCCAATGAAAGATGGCGTTATTGCTGATTTTAAAATTACAGAAAAAATGTTACAGCACTTCATTAGCAAGGTTACTCATCGTGGTTTTTTTTCTCCGAGTCCTAAGGTGTTAGTTTGTGTACCTTGTGGTGCCACACAAGTAGAGCGTCGCGCTATTAAAGAAAGCGCGATGGGTGCTGGTGCGCGTGAAGTGTATTTGATTGAAGAGCCGATGGCAGCAGCACTTGGTGCGGGCGTGGCAATTAAAGAGGCATCGGGTGCAATGGTTGTTGACATAGGTGGTGGTACTACAGAGATTGCTATTATGTCATTGAATGGTTTGGTTTATTCTCATTCGTTGCGTGTTGGTGGTGATATTTTTGATAGCAATATTATTAAATTTGTGCGTAAAAGGCATGGTATCGTTATTGGTGAATCTACTGCTGAAAAGATTAAAAAAGAAGTTGGTTCGGCTTTCAAAACAAATATTATAAAAAAAATGGAATTTAAGGGTAGAGATGTTACCAAAGGCATTCCTGTAGGTTTTGAGATTACCAGCGAGGTTATAGAAGCACTACAAGAACCGTTATCTAGTATTTTAAGTGCAATCAGGATAGCGCTTGAGCAAACGCCGCCAGAATTAAGTGCTGATATTGCAGAAAACGGTTTAGTATTGACGGGGGGTGGCGCGCTTTTAGATGGCATGGATAAATTGATTCACCAAGAAACTAGATTGCCAGTACGCATTGCTGATGACCCTTTAACCTGTGTTGCTCGTGGTGGTGGTGTAGTTTTAGACATGATTAAAAAACATGATATTGATATGGGGATTTTATCGGCAGAATAATTTTTTTATTAAAAATATCTGCAATGTAGATGCAAAAGTTTATAAAACTTTTTATATCCGTTCTGATTGCGGTTTTTTTAATTTTCTCAGATTATAAATTTTCTTATTTAGACACACTTAAAAAATATATTGCTACGCTTATATCACCCATATATTTAGTGGTTGACCTACCGTCTCAATTGTATGCTTGGATTGACGAACAAGGCACAACAAAACAAGTTTTACTGAACCAAAACAGGCAACTTAAGGCTGAATTAATGCGTCTGAAAGTTGATTTACAAGATCATAATGCGCTATTATTAGAAAATCAAAAGTTTGGCGAATTGCTAAAATCCCATTATCGACTTGATAAAGAAAATTTTGTATTAGCACATGTGAGTTCTATTAGCAAATCACGATTAAAAAAACAAATTACTATTAACAAAGGTAGCACTGATGGCATAAAAATTGGTCAAGTTGTTTTGGGTGCGCGTGGTATATTGGGACAGATAAATCAAGTAACACCATTTCATTCAACAATGTTACTTATCACTGACCCAACTCAGCATATACCCGTTAAAAATGGGCGTAATGGTATTCGCGCTATTGGCAAAGGCATGTCCTCAAAGCAAGACAAGTTGATGTTGCGTTTTGTTCAACAAGGGCTTGATGTAAAACTAGGAGATATTTTTCTAAGTAGCGCAATAGGTTCAAAATTTCCAGCAGGATATCCAGTAGGTCGTGTTACCCATATAGAAAAAAAAGCCAACAATCCTTTTTTAACAATCGAGTTAACGCCATCACAATCTATTGAATCTTTAGATCTTGTCTTAGTTAGTAACATTCCTTAATATGTCCAGCCAGAAAAAATCCTACATCACCCTAATCAAAATTACAATATTAGCTCTAATTATTAGTGTTATACCTGCGCCCGAAATTGTTTTATATATATCACCTTTTTGGATGTTGTTGTCTTTTGTTTATTGGATAACAACTTTTACAAATCAATGGCAGCTTTTTTTTGCCTTGGCTTTGGGCGTATTGGTTGATGTATTATATGGAGATATTCTGGGTCAAAACGCCTTGGCACTTATTTTAAGTGGTGCTTTTATTAGCAATGTAAAACAATCTTTACTTGTTTCTAATATTACAACACAACAAATTTATATTTTTGTTGCGTCTACCATTTATTTATCTACCCTGCTATTAGTGTACAATTTGTCAATTCAATCTTTGAGTTTTAATCCTTATTTGTTGCTTAAACCATTTTTAACTGCACTATTGTGGCCTATAGTTCGATTATTACTCTCAAAAATTAGCAGCTAAATTAGTACTATATGGACAAAATTAGCAACGCCAAATTAGAAAATAAAATGTTTGCTAATAGGGTTAGTCTTGCACTAATTTTTATTTTATTGCTAATTTTTATTTTAATACTAAGGCTTTTTAACCTACAAATTAGCAATTATGACTACTACACTGAAGAGTCTTTGGGTAATCAGATGCGCACATTGCCAATTACACCAGCACGTGGTAGAATTTTTGATCGTTATGGAAAAATTATTGCTGACAATCAGCTTGCCTACAGACTTACACTAAACCCAGAAAAAACTAAAAATATTCCCGCGACATTGCTTGCACTCAAAGAATTCGGTTTAATTAACGATAAAGATATTACCACTTTTAAAAAAAATAAAAGCCGATATAAAAAGTTTCATAATATTCCGCTTAAATATAACCTTACTGAAAAACAAGTAGCAGAATTTTTGGTCAGCAATCAATTTATTGGCATTGATATAGAATCTTACTTTCATAGAGTCTATCCTAATAACGAATCTAGTGTGCATGTGGTTGGCTATGTTGCTAGAATGAACAAAAAAGATAAAGCGCAATACGATAAAAAAGCATATGCAGGCACCTCATTTGTTGGAAAAGTTGGCATTGAAAAACAATACGAAACACTATTGCATGGAAAAAATGGCAAAAAACAAATTGAACACAATGTGCTAGGTCGAGTAATTAGCACAAAAATTATTCAAAATCCGCAACAAGGTAGCAACTTATACCTTAGTATTGATTTAGATTTACAAAAAAAAGCGGAGTCTTTACTCAAAGGCAGACGTGGCGCAATTGTGGCTATTGATGTAACAAATGGCGAAGTACTAACGATGGTAAGCATGCCTATTTACAATCCAAATTGGTTTGTGAATGGTATCTCGCATGAAAAATATAAAAAACTACAAACATCACAAGATATTCCGCAACTTAATCGTGCTATCCAAGGTCTTTATCCACCAGGTTCAACAATTAAACCAATGGTGGCACTAGCAGGACTTGAGCAAGGTTTAATCACCGCTAAAACTCAAGTTTATTGCCCAGGTTTTTTCAAGCTTCCTAATGTAAAACGCAAGTTTAACGATTGGAAGCGCAGCGGACATGGCATGGTAGATGTTAAAGATGCTATTGCCCAGTCTTGCGATGTATTTTTTTATGATTTAGCCGATAAAATGGGCATTGATAATTTATATAATGGCTTAAAACATTTTAATTTTGGTAAAAGAACGGGTATTGACATTCCAGGAGAGCAGGCTGGAATTCTGCCTTCAAAAACTTGGAAAAAAATTCACAAGAATAAACCTTGGTATCTAGGCGAAACACTAATCATAGGCATTGGGCAAGGTTTTATGACAACAACCCCATTACAATTAGCATATACCACAGCAACTATTGCTAATAAAGGTGTCATTATTCAACCTAAATTATTAAAAAGCATTCAAACACCCGAAGGGAAAATAACAGAAGTAAAAATAGGGTCCAAAAAACAAATACCTATCAAAGATATTCATAACTGGGAAGACGTTATTGAAGGAATGAGGCAAACTGTCCATACATTAAAAGGTTCGGCTAGCAGACTTAATAAAAATTTAAAATATAGTTTGGCGGGAAAAACAGGCACTGCTCAGGTTTTTGGTTTAGACTCTGAAGAGCGATATATTGCAGACAATTTGCAAGAACACTTACGAGATCACGCTTTATTTACTGGGTTTGCACCGATTGAAAATCCAAAAATTGCAATTGCTGTTATTGTAGAAAATGCAGGTGATGGTAGCGACAAAGCAGCACCACTTGCCAAGGAATTGTTAGATTTGTATTTTGATAAACAAAGCAAACGTTTGTATACCTCAAAAACTCTTGCACAATAAAAAACAATCATCAAGAAAACATCTATAAATTGCGCATATTTATAAACATTAATACCTAATTTTTTGGTTTTTCAGTTATTTTTTGTTTTTTGCAATATTATTAGAATAGTCAAAACGGAAATTTGCCTCCGCCTGTAGGTAGCTTAAATTTTGATAAATCTGGCATATGTTGTCCGCCTTGCATGCCTGCCATTTTTGCCATCATCTTTTGCATTTTTCCACCACCCATTTTCTTCATCTGTTTTTGCATTTTGTCAAACTGTTTGAGCAACTTGTTCACATCTTGTGGCAATGTGCCAGAACCCCGTGCGATACGATTTTTGCGTGAACCTTTAATAAGTTTGGTGTGTGCTCTTTCTTTTGGGGTCATAGAATCAATAATTGCTACCATTTTTTTAACCTCTACAGAACCCATAATTTGATTTTTTACGCTTTGCGGAATCTTCCCTATACCTGGTATTTTATCCATCATAGCTTCCATACCGCCCATTTGTTGCATTTGCAAAAGTTGCTCGCGCATATCAGCTAGGTTAAACTGCCCTTTAACTATTTTTTTGGCAGACTTTGCCGCCTTTTTACGACCAACTTTTTGCTCAATTTCTTCAATCAGTGAAAGCACATCACCCATACCCAATAGTCGTGAGACAATCCTATCTGGGTGAAAAGGCTCTAAAGCATCAATTTTTTCGCCAATACCTAAGAATTTAATCGGTTTACCAGTAATATGACGCACCGAAAGTGCTGCACCGCCACGCGCATCACCATCTGTTTTAGTTAAAATCACACCTGTGAGCGGCAGAGTATCAGCAAAGACTTTGGCAGTATGTGCAGCATCTTGACCAGTCATTGAATCTAGAACGAACAAAGTTTCAATAGGGTTGACCTTTTTTTGCAAAACTTGGATTTCATCCATCATTTTTTTGTCGACATGCAACCTGCCTGCAGTATCTACCAAAAGCACATCAAAAAATTGCTTCTGCGCGTGTTTTTTAGCTTTAGCAACAATTTTTTCTGGTTTTTCATTAGTATTAGACGGGAAACACTCCACCCCAACTTGCTCTGCTAACACTTCTAATTGTTTAATTGCCGCTGGACGATAAACATCGGCACTCACTACCAAAACTTTTTTATTCTCACGCTCTTTCAAATAACGTGCTAACTTAGCTATAGAAGTAGTTTTACCTGCGCCTTGTAAGCCTGCTAGCATCACCACAGCTGGAGGTTGTGTTTTTAAATTTAGACTTTGATTTTTACCGCCAATAATTTGAGTTAATTCTGATTCTACTAACTTAATAAAGGCTTGAGAAGGGCTAAGACCTTCAGCAACCTTTAAGCCGATAGCTTTTTCTTGCACTTTTCCAAGAAAGGTTTTAATAACTTCAAGCGCAACATCTGCCTCTAACAAAGCGCGACGTACCTCGCGTATAGCTTCTTTAATATTAGATTCAGAAAGTTTATTTTTTCCCTGTAAGGCTTTAAAACTATTGGAAAGTCTATTGGTTAAATTGTCAAACATTTTTTATACTATTAAGATGCAAGCGTTATATTATAATGGTTTGTATTTGCTTGGTTTGCAATTATGTTTTTGTCATATTTTTCAATTATTGCTTATTTATTATCAACCTCATTATTGATGCGTTTTTTTACTCGAGATAATGTTAAACACAAGCATCAAAA
>CALFDA010000090.1 GCA_937950605.1 uncultured PS1 clade bacterium
CTTTGCTTGATGGTAGGCGAATTTGGAATGAGAAAAACTTAGAAAATAACTTAGAGCAAATTTAATCTAATAGATGTCTTGAGATTTTTAGTTGCTACAGATGTCTTGAGTTTAGAGGTGGTGTTGGGTTGGGTTGGGTTGGGGTTGTTACATTTTAGGAAAGGGACTCTGGGGTTGTTTTTGGTTCTTGCCAATATTTTTTTCATTTCTTCTTTTTCAAAAATATTTTTCTTATCTATGAATCATACTAACATTGCTTTTGCTTGTAATTTTTGTGTGTAATGCCACGCATACATATCACGAATTTCAAGTACTGCTTTCTCAACAAAAATAGCCATTCTATGTGATAACCTAGGTTGGCTAAAAGATAGAAAAAGCACCTATGTTTTAGAATTTTGAATAATTCTTCTGATGTCTTAAAACAAAACTTTTCAAGTTCAATCCCTTGTTTTGGGTCAAATGTCACTCCAAAGGAACCTCTCTACTGTGTTAGCTTTTTTTGGTTGAATTATCTAATTTAGTTTTATCCCATCTATTGCTCATTCTATCAATAAAATAAGGAGGGGTTTGTTATTACACAGTCAATAGGATATTTTGGCAGTTTTTTAATTCTGACAAAGCATCGCCACAATAAAATATCAGGGTTAAACTTTGTGTTGCCTTCAATAGTTTCTATCATACACTTACACGAAACATTCTATAGTCTTTCCACTAGTTTTTTGCAAGAAAATGCTTGACTTTTGTCAAACAAATCTTTTTTGATTTTGAAATAAAGTGTTTCATGTGTTGTGCGGTGTTCTTAAAGTGCTTTTTTATCCAAAAACTTAGCAAATGGATAATTATTTTCTCGCCTAGTAAAAGCGCGTTATTTTTTCCTTAGTTCATAAAACAGAGCTTTTTATTTTAAAAGAATAGCAATTATTGTGTGCTATTCACCATTTTGTATTTACGCGCATGATGATGTTAAAATTACCGCCTATGCGAGGATTATTTATCAGTGGTAGCAACACCAATGTTGGAAAAACATTTATTGCTAGTTATATTATTCAAGCACTTAACACAAAATACCATGTCGCAGTAAGAAAACCAATTGAAAGTAATTGCACAAAAATCAATAATGGGTTGTTGCCAAAAGATGCAATATTGTTAAGTAGTGTTTGCAAGACTCCTGAACCAATTGATGTGGTTTGTCGCTTTAAGCTTGAAGCTTGTGCGAGTGGCGAAAAAGCCAGTGCAAAACAAGGATTAGACATTACACTTCAAGATTTAATTGACGCATCACAACCAAACAATAGCGATGATTTTATGGTGATTGAAGGTTCGGGAGGGCTGTATTCACCCATTGCAAAGCAATCATTAAACATTGATTTTGCTGTTGCTATTGGTTTGCCAGTTGTTATTGTTGTTAAGGACGAACTAGGTGCGGTTAATCAGGCGTTACTCAGTGTAGAAGCTGCCAAAAAACATCAACTTAAAATTGCGATGTTGGTACTAAATCAAATCAACCCTAACCATTTAGAAAATGATAAAGCACTTAATGCTTACACAGAAGCTACTGTGGTAGTTTTCAACAAGAATAATATGATGGATTTTAGTGCCAAAATTTTGGCATTATAGAAAATGACTCTATCTCACATCATTTTTTGATTAGAGGCAGATAGTTTTACGAAAAAGCTTAAAAATAGCTGTATTTTTATCAAAAATAGAATCTTTAAAAACATTTTTACAATTTTGAAAAAAATGAGTCTTTTTAAGTTTTAGGCGTTGTGTTTTGAGGCTCAAAAACCAATGTTAGCAAAATCCAAAAGTGTATATGTATTAAAAAAATCATTATGTAAATTTATATTTAACAACAAAAGTAAAATTTGCTATAAATTTTTGTAAATAGAGCCTCTAAAAGTTGTCTTGAGCCTAAAAGAATCTGAAATAAGTTAATTAGTTAAAACCAATATACATTATAATCGTCAGTTTTTAATTCATATTTTTCACAAAAAAGGAAGAATGATCTTATGTCAGAACAAGCAATAGACCTTAAGAAAAGGCGCTTTCTAACGGGTGCAACAAGTGTGGTTGGCGCAGTTGGCGTTGGCTTCGTCGCGTGGCCGTTTTTATCCACTTGGAGTCCATCTGCTAAAGCAAAGGCGGCAGGTGCGCCTATTGATGTTGATATTTCTAAATTAGAACATGGGCAATTAGTGCGTGTACTTTATCGTAAAAGACCTGTTTGGGTCTTCAGGCGTGATGCTACAGCTATAGATGACTTAAAGACTTTGAATCAGGAATTATTGGCTGACCCTCATAGTAAAGAAAATCAACAACCTGCTTATGCTAAAAACATACATCGCTCAATCAAATCAGAGGTTGCGGTGCTTGAAGGTGTTTGTACACACTTAGGTTGCTCACCAACCTACCGACCAGAGATTGGTGCGGCTGACTTAGGCGGAGACGCTTGGAAAGGCGGTTTCTACTGCCCATGTCATGGTTCAAAATTTGATTTAGCAGGTCGTGTTTATGCAGGTGATCCAGCACCTACTAATTTGGTGGTGCCAAAATATCATTTCATATCAGATACGCTTATTAGAATCGGCGTTAGTCCAGATGCGCATGAAGTGAAGCCTATTTTCAAATCTAACAAACTAACATAATACTATGGATAATAATAAAAATTGGATTGACCAAAGATTCCCACTAACTAAAGTGTGGAATGAGCATTTGGCAGAATACTACGCACCAAGAAACTTTAATTTTTGGTATTTCTTTGGTTCATTAGCTACTTTAGTGTTGGTAATGCAAATTGTTACTGGCATTTTTTTAACAATGCACTTTAAACCTGAAGAAACGATGGCTTTTGCATCTGTTGAGTACATCATGCGTGATGTTAATTGGGGTTGGCTGATTCGCTACATGCACTCAACAGGTGCATCAGCGTTTTTTATTATCATTTACTTACATATGTATCGCGGACTGCTTTATGGTTCCTATAAGGCACCACGCGAGCTCATTTGGATTATAGGGGTGATAATTTATATTGCGCTGATGGCTGAAGCCTTTATGGGGTACGTTTTGCCGTGGGGGCAGATGTCTTATTGGGGGGCACAAGTAATTATCTCACTATTTGGTTCCGTGCCAATAATTGGTCCTGACTTGCTGGTGTGGATTTTAGGTGATTATGCAGTGGGTGATCCCGCGTTAAACCGCTTTTTTTCACTACATGTTGTTGCATTGCCACTTATTTTAGTAGTGTTGGTATTCTTGCATATCGTAGCGTTGCACACTGTTGGCTCAAATAATCCAGATGGTATTGAAATTAAGAAAAACAAGGATAAAAACGGTATTCCAAAAGATGGTATCCCTTTTCATCCATACTATAGTGTTAAAGATGTTGTTGGTATAGTAGTGTTCTTGATGATTTTCTCAGCGGTGATATTCTTCTCACCAGCGTTAAATGGTTACTTTTTAGAGCACGCAAACTTTGTGGAAGCTAATCCACTGAAAACCCCCGTACATATCGCGCCACTTTGGTATTTAACACCTTTTTATTCAGTATTAAGAGCGATTCCGCCAATGTTTGGTTCTCAATTCCCAGGCGTTATAATGATGTTTGCGGCATTGCTTATTTTATTCGCATTGCCGTGGTTAGACCGTGCTAAGGTAAAATCAATTCGCTATCGCTCATACCACTATAAAATTGCGTTGGGTGTTTTTGTGGTGAGTTTTATTTGGCTGGGTTATTTAGGTACGCAGCCAGTAACACCAATGAACGCCATTTTGGCGCGTATATTTACTGTCGCTTATTTTGCTTTCTTTATTCTAATGCCTTGGTTTACATCTATCGGAAAAACCAAGCCTGTACCTGAAAGAACAACGGAGTAGACCAATGAAAAAATTATTATTAACAACAATATCTGTTTTAGCAGGCATAGCAGTTTCATTCAATGTTTTGGCTGCAGTTTCGGGTGTACATTTAGATTCTGCAAACACTGATATCCGTGACCAAAAATCATTGCAAAATGGTGCAAAGTTGTTCATGGAATATTGTTTGGGATGTCATTCAATTTCATTTATGCGTTACAACCGTATCGGGGAAGACCTCAATATGTCTGATGCTGATGTAAAAGAAAACTTAATGTTTAACGCCGAAAAAGCTGGCGCCCCTATTGTTTCGTCTATGTCTAAGGGGGGTGCGATTAAATGGTTTGGTGCAGCGCCATCAGACCTGTCTTTAGTTGCACGCTCAAGGGGGACAGACTGGATTTATACCTACTTGCGTAGTTTTCATGCAGATGATGCTCGTCCATTCGGCGTAAACAACAAGGTTTTAATTAACGCTTCTATGCCTGATGTTTTATGGGAGCTTAAAAAAACCAAATCAGCAGGGGAATTTGATAATGATGTTAGAGACATTACTAATTTCCTAGATTATGTTAGTGAACCAGCTAAATTAGTGCGTGTTGATTTAGGTTATAAGGTGTTAGGCTTTTTGTTAATTTTGCTTATTCTTTCTTATCTAATGAAAAATGAATACTGGAAAGATGTGAAGTACGGCAAATGGCGTGCTAAAGACTAATCATTTTTAATTTTCTGATACGCCAAACAGTGCTATTGTTAATAGCACTGTTTTTTTATTTTTAAGATTGTTTTTTCAAAATGTTAAGCAAACCAACTCCATTTTCGACTATTCTTTACTCTTCTGCCACAGACATGGAATCACATGCAGTACGCTTTATTATGGCAGAAAAGAACATTGAAAGAGAAATTGCCAATATCAGAACTAAAACTACAGAAATTCCTGAAGAAATTCTAGACCTAACGCCCTATCCAGTTCTACCGACGCTGTTTGACCGTGGCGTTGTTCTGTATGATCTTTCTGTTATTATGGAATATTTGGACGAACGCTTTCCATTTCCATCATTGTTGCCTGTTGACCCTATTGAAAAATCAGAAAAACGTTTGCTGATTTTTAGGTTTACACGTGATACTAATAATTGGTTTCAATTGGCAAATATCATTGAAACTGGCGCAAAAAGAGAGGCTGAAGAAGCAAGAAAAACCCTTAAAAGTAGCTTAATTGAATTAGTACCTTTGTTTGCACATCAGCCTTTCTTTAAGAGCAATGAGATGACGATTGTTGATGCTTGTTTAGCGGTATTACTATGGAGATTAAAAAAATTTGGTATTGATTTAGGCACACCTGGAAAGGCGGTCACCGATTATGCACAACGCTTATTTGCAAAAGAAAGTTTCAAAGAAAGTTTAACTGATTGTGAGAAAGAGTATAATGCCTAAGGTTTGTTACAATGCTTTCAGTTACACCTTATTTAATTCGTGCCTATCATGAGTGGATGCAAGATAGCAATCTTACACCGCACATTTTGGTTGATCTCTTAAATTCTGGTGTAATTGTCCCAAAACCCTTTATCCAACAAGATAAAATTGTACTCAATATTAGCAATGATGCAACCCAGTCATTGAGTATAAATAACAAAGCGATTTCATTTAAAGCACGATTTAGCGGAAAATCTCAAGATGTCTATGTACCTATCGACGCTATATTAACGATTTATGCTGGTGAAAATGGTGAGGGAATGTTGTTTAAAAATGAAGATGCGGCTACCCAAGCAGAAAACAATAAAAAACCTAATCTAACAATACTAGAATAGCAACACCCTCATTAAAACTTAAAAATCTAGTTAAAATACAAAGTATTTCTAGAAAACATGGATACACAATCGCAATCTGGTTTTACGTAATCTACAAATCGGGCTGAATAATGTGTGGTTTGATGTGATGTGTTTAGTCTACTAAAAACTGCAAAAAACTAAAAAACCAAGAGAATTAGAACTAGGATTTTTATCACAATAGCT
>CALFDA010000091.1 GCA_937950605.1 uncultured PS1 clade bacterium
CACTTTGCTTGATGGTAGGCGAATTTGGAATGAGAAAAACTTAGGAAATAACTTAGAGCAAATTTAATCTAACAGATGTCTTGAGATTTTTAGTTGCTACAGATGTCTTGATTTTAGAGGTGGTGTTGGGTTGGGTTGGGGCTATTACAAATTATTACTAATTATTTTTTCAATTTCATCGCTATTAAACTGTGTTTTAAATTCAACTTTAACATTACTGTTAATATTTTTAAAAAAATGCTTTGCGTGTTTTATTTTCTGTTGTTCGTCAACGAATAAATCTCTTTGTTGCTTATCTTTGGTTTCAATAATTAAATTTAAGGTTTGTTCGCCTTGATTATCTTTAATCACATAAGCAAAATCAGGGGAATAACTAAAACCGCCTGCCACAGGTATTTTGATAGAGTTTTTAGGTATTTTGGTAAAAACAACTACATCTAATATATCTGTTGCAATATTGTCTTCTTCCATAAATGAATCATAAAACAACTCTTTAAACAAATAATTATCTGCAACTTTTTTATGACTAGAAAACATGCCAACGCTAGAGGCATCAATTTGTGTTTTTGCATCGCCTGTATCATCAGTTAGTTTTGTGGGGTGAATTTTGTTAGATATTTTTTTGTACCCAACATTAAACTTGTGGATAGCATTATCTAGCAGATATTTATTAAAACCATTTTTTATAATGCCAATAGTTTGCTCATTCATATAATGGTTAATATTCAACTTATTTTTTAACCTTATAAATACCTGATGAATAGTTTTAATATTTATGTTTATATTGTTTGCCAAAGAGATTAAAAACTCTTTATAACTCATTGTTGAAATATGAATTAATTGGTTTTTTGTAATGTCTAAATTTTGATAATAGGCAATAGAATCATCAGATTGTAATTTTTTAGTTTTGAACTCTATGCCTTGTGGTTTGAATTGGTTTAAATTGTTTTCAAAATATTTAATTAATAGTTGTTTGAATTGATCTTCGTTATCTACTTTATATTCTAAAACCACTTTTTGATTGATTGCCTCCCACAAGGCTTTAAGTTGTGGATATTTTTCCCTTCTTATAGTGGCTTTAGGTTTTTTGTTGGTATTGCTTCTAATTTTTGCTTTGTTTAATGTTTTATTAATTGGATATAGCTCTTGTAGTTTTTTATATCCACCCGTTTTAAAATTATTATTACGCTCAATAATTTTTTCTTCGTCTAATTTTTCTAACAGTTCATTTTCGTCAATATTACAAGCATCGATAATATCATCTATCATGGATTGAGTTAATGTTGGCGCATCTTGCGTCCAATTATTATTAGATTTTTCGTTGATTTCACCAACAAGGTTATCAACAAAATCACTTTCGGTAAAATCAACATAATAGTTTAGATAAAAATCCTCGTCTTTTACCCTTTGCATATATTCATTCACTGGCAATCTTAGCCCTCTGCCTACTTCTTGCAATTTTGAGGTTGTGCTGCCACTACTTCTTAACTTGCATATTTGAAAAACATTTGGATTGTCCCAGCCCTCACGCAAAGTCCATTTAGAAAAAATAAAACGTCTTGGATTGTCGATACTTAACAAGGTTTCTTTTTCATGCAAAATCTCGTTTATCTCGTTTTGTATTTTTTCATCTTTGTCGCTGTTGTCTTTAGAAAAATATCCACCACTAATAGCATGTATATCTTTTAAAGATTTTTTTAAATAGTTTTTGTAAAAAGAATCGGTTTCAGTTTTTAATAATTTTTTAATATGGGCTATGGCTGTTGTTTCAAAATGTTGTCTTAATTTTCCGTTTTTATCTCTAAAACTTTCAATATCATCAATAAAAAACAATGTAAGGGGCTTGATTCGGACATCTCTTGTTAAAAATGTCTTTTCTATTTCAAAATGTTTGGATATTGCTTGTTCTAGCATTTTGTTTTGAATGCTTTGGGCGTAACTATAAGGGTTTATTTTTTCTCCTCGCCTTAGTTCTAAGCCGTTAGACAGTTGCACAATGGTTTTATTTAGCCTTTCAATCACCAGCCCTGACATTTCACGATGAATTTTTTCTAAACTTTCACCTTTTAGTAATTTATATGTGGTTTTTTTGCTGTTAGCATTTAGCTCAAATTCTGCTTCTTTGCCATTAGTTTTTTTCAAAGTAACAAAAGTTTTATCGCCTTGTGTAAATTCTTCAACATGGGCTATTACGCCTTTAACTAAATTGTCATTAAATGATTGAAGCGCGGTTAATTGGTACAAAAGATTTTCATATTGCTGATTAAAAGTAGCGCCATATCTAAAAATGTATTGGGATTCTAATTTTTTGATGTTTTGCCAAGTTTTGTTTTGCTTGGCGAATTTATGCGGTTCATCGACGATGGTAATAGGTTGTATTGATTGAATAGCCTGAAAAGGTGATGAGTATTTATCAAACAACTGGACATCAAAGGTTTTACTCATCGTCTCAGAATTAATCATGCCCGCATTGATAACAAGAATATGAATATCAGGGTTAATGCTGATATTCGCCTCTACAAACTCCCGCACTGCCTGTGGCATTGTGTCTTTTTTGCCTCTTTTTGCTTTTTTGCTTGCAACAATATAGGTTTTTATCTGTTTGTTATAATCTTGCCCAAAATGCTCTTTGGTGGCTTTGGCAGTAAGAAAATTCACCGTACCCGCTTTGATTGATAAAGTTGGCACAACAACCACAAATTTTGACAAACCTAGATTTTTATTTAACTCAAAAATCATTTTGGTATAAGTATAAGTCTTGCCCGTGCCTGTTTCCATTGATATATCTAAAGTTCTGCTATTTTTATTGCTGTGTTGTGGATCGATTTTGTTGTCTTGTTGTAGTTGTTTGATGTTGTGCGCATAAGCATAAATATCGTTAAATTGAATAACAGGGTTGGATATGCTTGCTTGTGATTTATCTGCCAGAGGCTTGGCAAATGCACCATCAAAAACTTTTAGTACGCTATTAATTGCCGCTTGTTGGTGGGCAAGATTGCGCTCAAAGTTAAACCCTGCCATATTAATACCTAATTACTCTATCTAATTCAATCTGTTTTTTGTTTTTATAACTACTCAAAGCCTCGCTAATTTCTCGTTGATGTTTGCTTTCGAAGTTATAACCAAACAAAATTATTGTATTAGGTTGAAAATCTTTGTCATCATCTAGTTTTTCTAATAAGGCTTGTAAATCATTGGTAGTCCAGCCTTTATCCATTAAATAAAGTTTGTTATCAACGTAGTCCGCTTTGTATGTGTCTAAAATAATGGTTTTAGTCTTGGCGCTGAGTTTAACACCGTCATTGACTATCCATGAAGTAAGCAACGCCTCTAAATCCTCATCGGATAATTGTGTGCCGTCAAATAAATCTTGTTGCTCGTCTAACTCATCTATTGCATCAAAATAACCTTTAAACATTGGCAAGGTTGCAAATACTTTAAAACCAAAATCCTGTTTGGACAAATCTTTTTTATCTTTTGCTTTGGCTTTTTTGTTATCTATTTGAATCTTTTTAGCTGCTCTTATAATTCGCTCTTTACATATATCAAAAATTGTGGGGTTATTATTGCCTAACTCATTTTTAACGAAATCATAAGCAGTTTTGTTTTTGTTTTCATCTATTGATTCGTCTAATTGCACCATAATAAATTTTCTATTGCCGCCATCTTGTGCGTTGAGTTGCATAACCGCATCGGCGGTAGTGCCAGAGCCTGCGAAGAAGTCTAAAATAATTCCATTTTTATTTTTTTTAGGACTAAACAGCGAAAGCATTCTTTTGATTAATTTAGTCGGTTTGGGAAAAGTAAAAGCATCAAACTTCATTAACTCCTTAATTTCTTTAGTTCCCATATCAACAGTGCCAGTTTCTTTGTGTTTCCAGAGGTTTATAGGTGTCATACCTTCATCAAGTTCAGATAAAAATCTCTTTATTCTAGGATATATTGCCTTTCCGTCTGTTCCCCAATGTAGCCTATTTTCTTTTAACAAAGTTTTGTATTTTTCTTCTCCAACCTTCCACGCATTAGTTGGGTGATTAATTTTTTCTCCTGTATTAGGATTTTTTATTGTGTATGTTAAGTTTGGTCTTGCTTCACTTGTAATTTGGTTTACAAACGAAACACTTGTCCATACTCCTCTGTAATCATTATCAGGGTTTGAATAGCCGTCTTGACGGTTATTGTCTCTTTCCTCTCTTAAAACACTAATTAATGATGACTTTCTGTATAAAACAACATGCTCGGTAGAGTTAGTCATTAATTTAGCATTATTGCTTCTCCCATAACGCTTTTCCCAAATTATATTACCAACAAAATTCTCCTCCCCAAACACCTCATCACATAGCAGTTTAAGTTGTGCTTGCTCATTATCATCAATCGAGATAAAAATTACTCCGTCATCAGTGAGTAGTTCTCTAGCAATATACAGGCGTGGATAGATAAAAGTAAGCCATGCGCTGTGTGAGTTGGATTTTGAATTAGTAAAGTCTAGGATTCTTTGTGCATCATCTGCTTCAAGCCCTGCTAGGCGTTGTAGTTGTTCGTTGGTAAATTTTCTGTTGTCTTGATAAACAAAATCACCACCGCCTGTGTTATAAGGCGGATCAATATAGATCATTTTTATACTTTGACTATAAGCATTGCGCAAGTGTTTTAGAACTTCTAAATTATCGCCCTTAATCAGTAAGTTTTCACTGTTTTTATTTATTGGTTTTTGGTTGTGTTGTGTATCTTCTTTGAGTAGTGTTAGGGGTTGCTCATTCGCTAGTAGTCTTGCATAAGATTTACCTAGCCAGTTAAGGCTATAACTTTCTTTTGACAAATTTAGCCCTGTTTGTTGCACAAGCTCTTGCATTTTGTCAGCAATAAAATCACCATTTTTATCAAAACACTGGGGGAAGTTGGTTTTTAAAATCTCCAGTTGTTTGCTGTTGCTAGTAGTGTTAGAGTTGTCGAATGTTTTTTGTTGGTTCATTGTCTTCTGATGTTTTTCTGCGTTTTTTTTGCTTGTATTTTAGTAATATGGGTAAATTATTGAGTTTTTTACCCATATACTTAAAAGGGTATTTTTCAGCATGTTATACTCGAATATCATTTTGTAGTATAGACAATAATTTAAGGTTAATAAAATACTTGTTTTTGCCAATCTTAATGCTGTTCATTAGTTTGATAGTTTCTAAGTCATT
Source organism: uncultured PS1 clade bacterium (assembly GCA_937950605.1). Taxonomy (GTDB): domain Bacteria; phylum Pseudomonadota; class Gammaproteobacteria; order PS1; family Pseudothioglobaceae; genus Thiodubiliella. The sequence continues at coordinate 5,184 of CALFDA010000091.1, forward strand.
TAGATATTTTTAGGCAGTTCTTCTACTAGCAAATATAAGAAAAAACCTAGCCTATTTTAGGCAATCCGTATGGTGTTTTGTGGGGTTGGGCAGTTGGGTTTATTGTTTAAAATATGGTTAATTGCTTTATATTAAAATATTCCAAAAAGCTATAACAATTAGTCGTGTTAAGAACAGCCGAATTTCTTCTTTTATTAACTTGCACGATAATTCTATCTTTTGTGCTTGACACATGCTCATACTAACATTCCATTTTTTAGGGTTAAAAAGTCGTCCATTTTTTTGGCAATATTCATATCATGAGTAACCAAAATTAAGGCGGATTTTTTTTGTTGCTTGAGTTCCATCATCAATCCTAAAACCTCTTGTGTATTTTTTGTATCTAAGTTGCCTGTAGGCTCATCGGCTAGCAAACAATTTGGATTATTAATCAAAGCACGTGCAACAGCAACGCGTTGACGCTGACCTCCAGAGAGTTGTGCAGGACGATGATTAAGGCGATTTTGTAGACCAATATCTTTAAGTATCTGACTAGATTTTTCGAGTGCTATTTGTGTATTCTCGCCACGAATCAACAATGGCATTGCCACATTATACAAAGCACTAAAATCTTTTAGCAGATGATGAAATTGATAAACAAACCCTAAATGTTGCGCGCGAAGATTGGTTATTTCTTCTTCATTAAGTTGTGATAAATCGTATCCATTAACAAAAACCTTTCCACTAATAGGCTGGCTGATGCCACCCAATAAATTTAATAGGCTAGATTTTCCACAGCCAGATTGTCCAACGATAGCAAGTGATTGAGCGCTGTCAATTTCTAAATTTAATCCGTTTAATACTTTTGTGTGAATCTTGCCGTTAGTATAGGCATAACTCAAATCTTGACACTTAATAATTTTATTCATAATTAAGCACTTCTGAGATTTGCAATTTTCCCGCACGTTTTGCAGGGTAAATAGTTGCTATTACTGATAAAAACAAGGTGCCTAACACTACCATAATAATATCGTTTAAGTGAATTTTAGAAGGAAACCGATCAATATAAAAAACATCTTGAGGAAAAAATTGAAAACCTAATAATGCCTCAATACCGCTAACGACATACTCGATATTAAGCGCAAGTAAAATGCCTAAAATTACGCCAATGACAATGCCTATAATATCAATAGTAACGCCTTGATAAAAGAATAATTTGACAATGCGTTTTGGTGTCATTCCAAGGGTTCTCAGAATAGCAATATCTGCTTTTCTATCGGCAACCATCATTATCATCATCGACACAATATTAAAAGCAACTATGACAATAATTAGCGACAATATAATACTAATCATTTGTTTTTCAAGATTAAGTGCTTTGATGAGGTTGGCTTTTTGTTGCGTCCAATCGACGCCATAATATTGTGAGGAATCTAGGTTATTGAGTACCTCGTTGGTAATCCTTTTGGCATTAAACAAATCATCAACTTTGAGTCGAATACCACTAACTTTGTCTTGCATTTTGTATAGTAACTGTGCTTGATGTAGGTCAATAAAAGCTAAATTATTATCATATTCATTAATACCTGCATCAAAAATGCCACTAACTGTAAAACTCTTAAATTTCGGTTTTATGCCCATAATATTAGTAGATGGTTGTGGTGTTAGCAAGGCAATTTTATCGCCAACGACCACACCTAATTTAGCAGACAATCCAGCTCCGATTAGAATTCCCAATTCATCTAATTGTGCATGACCAAATTTGACGTTATCCAGCAAGACAGAGGTTGTTTTTTCTAATTTCGGTTTGATGCCTCTAACGCTAATGCCTTGTGAACCAAACTGTGTGCTGATGAGTGCATATTTTTCTATATAAGGCGCGGCACTGATAACATTTGAGTGCTGATTAATCTTTGTGAGTAGTTTTTGCCAGTTGTTAATTGCACCACTATGTCCTGTGATATAAGAGTGTGAAATAGCACCTAGCACTCTATCTCTTAACTCTTGGTGAAATCCATTCATAACCGATAATATAGTAATGAGTGTCATAACACTAAGTGCCAAACTAATAATAGAAATGCTAGAAATGAAAGAAACCAAACCTGTTTTTTGGTTAGAACGCAAATATTGGTTGGAAATTTTAAATTCAATACTCATAAAACTGATGTTTTGTCATAATCAGCACCCCAATTTCAAATCCATAGGCACATTTATTGTCTGATAATACCCGATTCAAACATTGTTTGTAGTGTTTGATAATTCACTCTATTACTTGGCTCAAAACCATTGCAAAATCAACAAAAATCACTAAATTTTTCATTTTTAAAATTTAGAATAAACCAAACAAATTTGGTCAAGAAAACCATAAATTAAGTTGATTAATTTCTTTTTTAATAATTGTATTTAAAAGCAGTATAATCTGCGGCTTTTTTTTATTTCTCAAAAGCAAGCTATGATTACGCAAACAATGATAGAAGCAAAAGCACCACAGCAAAAACCCCAGAACCTTGCCAAAGGATTAAACAAAAACAACATCATTGCCGACAAGGGCAAGGGTATTCAACATGTCAAAGTCCAATCAGGTTATGTCTATGACATTACTATCAAAGATGGCGAGACTCTAAACAAAGACTTTAGTCTAATTGCTAAAAAAGTTAAGCAAGATTTAGAGGTGTTAATTGAAGACAACACCACAGTTGTGTTTGACAACTATTTCGAAGTATGCTCTGTTGATTTATCTTGTTTAGTTGCTCTACCTAATGAAGATGGTATGTATTATGTTGTTGAGGGCAATTTTG
>CALFDA010000092.1 GCA_937950605.1 uncultured PS1 clade bacterium
GAAAATTCTAAGGTTTTGTTAAAATTGGTGCGTGAGGCAGAATTATCAAGCAATATTACCAAAGAGACGTTAATCAATCTGTTTAAATCTAAGCCAGTAATACAACAACGACTACGCGAATTGAGCATATTAGAACCGTATTTAAGCGAATCTCAAGCCCAAGAGGAATTTTTGTCTATATTGAGCAAAATTGAAAAACGTCAATTTGCAATTCAGGTGAGGCAAAAAATATCAAGTGCAAATACCGAGCAGGAACAACGGCAAATTATGGAAGATATTCAAAAAAACAAGACTTAATAAAAGATTATTATCTGTGTTAACGATTTAGGGTTGGTTGCTGATTAAAATATTTTGCATAGCTTCTTTAAAGACAATAGCTGCAGAGTTTGAGCCCTTGCAACTAGTTTTTGTTTTAGAGTGCTGCAAGTAACATTTTTTTGGTTGGTCTAATCTCGTTATCATAATATATTTTGGTTTTTTAACAGGTACAAATCCAGCGAAAAATGTTCGTTTTGCGCCATCTTCGCTGTAATGACCATTGACAACAATTTCCACGGTGCCAGTTTTGCCAGCAACTTCAAAACCTTCAATTTGTGCGCGATAGCCAGAACCTTGTTGTGAGACAACAGAATTTAGAAATTCAGCAATTTTATCGATTGCCTGTTTGCTAAAAATCTTAGTTTTTGTTGTGCTTGATGCGATACCATAAATTAGTTTTAATTCGGGCACAAATCCCGCATTAGCAAACACCAAATAAGCTCTAGCAAGTTGTGCTAAATTGGTTTGCATAGGACCATAACCAAAAGACAACGAGCGCTTATCGGATTCTGACCAAAGGCTATAATGTTTAAGTATGCCAAGGGTTTCAATGCTAGGAATAAGTCCGAGTGGACGTCCAAAACCTAACTTATACCAAGTGTCATACATTTCTTCTTTTTTTAATCTTTCTGATATATTAACAGTGCCTAAGTTGCTTGATTTTTGTAAAATTTTTTTAACTGTCATTTTGGTGTATTTTTTGTCTGGTTTAACATGTCCAATGCTTTTGCTGACATCAATCAATTCGTCTTTTGTGGCAGTAATTTTTTGTTTATCAAGTGCTAAGAGCATAGTAAATGGTTTTATGGTTGAGCCTGGATCGATTTGGTCGGAGAGTATGCGATTGCGATAATGTTTTGGATTATAACTAGCCTTGTTGTTTGGGTCATCAGCAGGGTAGTTCACCATTGCTAAAATCTCGCCGTTTGGTTTTAATACAATGGCTGAACCAGAATCAGCCGCATGATTTTTAACTGCTTTTTTAATAGCGGTGTAAACATGAAATTGCACATTAGCGTCAATGGTTAATTGAATGTCTTGACCATGTTTTAATGCTTTCTGTGTTACAGGATTAAAATAAGCCCTTCGGGATTTGGTGTTAAAACTCAAATGGCTGATACCGTCTTGTCCTGCGAGTGTAGATTCAAATTCGCCTTCGATTCCAGAAACACCTTTTTTATTGTGATTGATGCGCCCGATTAGTGGTGCTAATGTTGCAGATTTTGGATAATATCTACTTGTGTCTGCTTGCAAGCGAACCCCCTTAATGTGTTCCATTCTACAGATTTTAGTTGTACTATAAGTTGGTTTTTCCTGCTTGATTTTTGCAAATATCAACACTTTGTCAACTGGATTGTTTTTATTTCTTTTTTTCTCGGTTTTACAGATTTTTAGTCTAACTTTTTTTAAGTCGGCAATATTTTCAAGGATTGGGTCAGTTAGTTTAAGGTTTTTTTTAATAATTAGATTTTTCCTGCCTGCATGTCTACTAAGTTTTTTTTCAATGGATTGTTTTAATTCTTGTTCTGAAATCATTAATGCCTGCGCAAGTTTTGGAATGTAGGCTGCTTGAATTTGCGTTGAATCTAAGTTTACTTTTTGCAAAATCAAATCACTAGCAAGTATATCGCCGTTTCTATCCAAAATATTACCGCGACGGGCTTTTATAATAGACGTAAACTGTGTTTGTTGTGCAGCTTTTTCTTGAATACTAACACCGCTAGCATTTATTTGGTGAATATTAATAATTTGAAAAAATAAAACAACAGCAATGCTAGAAAAAATACTCTGAAAAACTAATTGTCGTGTCGAGTAGTTTTGCGATTTTTGCGAAAATCTAAATAGCCTCATAATATCAACTTTTTGATTTTTTCAGGTCGTTTCATTTTTAGCGTTTTTAAAGTTTTTTTCTTAATGCTTTCAGCACTAATTTGTGTTGCATGTTCGGCGAGTAGTTGTTTGTTTAATGCTGTGATTTTTTGGTTTTCTTGTTGTATTTTTTTTGCTTGTACATATAGCAAGTAATTTTGCTGATGCCAAAAAATCGCATAGAAAGATAGCACAACAATAGCAATACCGAGCGCACCGTTAATAAGTGTTGTATTATTTGGCATTGCTGTTGTTTCGTTGTGCAACCCTAAGTATTGCACTTCTTGAGCGTTTGTTATGTTTAACTTCTTCTTTGCTAGCAAAACTTTTGCCTAAATTTTTTAAAGGTGTTTGCTGAATCTCACTGTTTATAACTGGTAAGCCTTTGGGCAGTTGTTTTTGTTGCGAATGCTGTTGAATAAACTGTTTGACGATACGATCTTCAATAGAATGAAAACTAATCACGCATAGACGTCCTTTAATTGCCAATAATTCTAGTGTTTGCTCAAGCGCGCTAGAAAGTTGTTCTAGTTCTTGATTAATAAAAATACGCAACGCTTGAAAAGTGCGCGTAGCGGGGTGCTTGTTTTTTTGCCTTCTTACCACACTAGCAACAATATTTGCCAATTGTAATGTTGTTTTGATGGGCTGTTGTTGTTGAAATCTTTTAATAGCACGGGCAATTTGTCTACTTCTTCTTTCTTCGCCAAAAGTATAAATCACATCGGCAATTTCAACCTCATCTGCTGCTGCTAGCCATTGTTCCACATTCATTCCATTGCTTTGATTCATGCGCATATCCAGCGGACCATCGGCATTAAAACTAAAACCACGCTCGGCATTATCTAGCTGTGGCGACGAAACTCCAAGATCCATAAAAATACCGTTAATTTTTCCACATATTCCTCTCTCACAAAGTATTTGATGCATATTGGCAAAAGGGCTGTGAATAAGAGTTAAACGCGGGTCGTTAAAATGTTGTTGGGCATACTCAATAGCAGTGATATCCTGATCAAAAGCTATCAATCTACCTTGTTTGCTAAGTTTTGCTAAAATGCCAAGCGCATGTCCGCCACGACCAAAGGTGGTATCAATGTAAACACCATCACTTTTTATATTTAATCCTTGAATAGATTCATCAAACATCACGGGTAGATGATGGCTTGAGATAGAGATAGGGGGTTTTGTATGCTCATTCATATATGTAAAATTTTTCTATTACAACGCTAGTTTGTGAATGCTATCTGGAACATGCTCTTTTTTGCTTAATGCATCAAGGTGTGCAAGTTGCTCGTGCCAAGTGTGTTCATCCCAAATCTCAAAATTATTTCCTTGTCCACTCATCATAATTTTTTTATTGATATTTGCATATTTTCTGAGTGTGGCAGGAATTAATATTCGCGATATGCTGTCTAATTGGCAATCGCTTGCATGACCAATTAATTTGCGTTTTAAGCGTTTTGTGTGAATATTTAATGAGGGAAGAGCACTAACTTTTTTTTCAAGTATTTGCCATTCTTGTAGAGGGTAAAGCAATAAGCAGGGGTCGTCTGGATGAACACTTAACACCATATTACCCTTGTTGATTTTGTTGATTTGCGCTTGATGGTATTTTGGAATTTTTAGTCTTCCTTTAGCGTCAATTGTTAGACTGTATACACCACGAAACATTAGCGATTTTGTAAATGTTTTTGATAAATTGCTGCAACACCAAGCGTAAGCGCAACAGTAACAATCACTAAAAAAGATTTAAAATTGCCAATTTGCGCTTGTTTCACAGCTATTAACGCCACTATACTTAGCAAAATAGTCAATAAAAGTCTAGTAGCAAGTTTTCTCATCTGCATCTTGTTATTTATTTGTAAAATGATAAGCATTTTATACCACTTTATACCACTTTTGAACACTTGTATGGCGAGATTAAAAATAGTGTTTTATGTTCTTGAGGTTTATATTTTTCAAGCAACCTTATAGAATGAAACAACTTTTATTAAGAAAGCAATAAAAATCAACCTAACAGCTTTTGATAAAGTGCTTTCAGGTGTTTTTTTGGCTACCTAATTTTTTTGTAAAGCGACCTTGTTATGCCTAGTAATTTATGGGATAATGCCCGATTGTTTTTTGGGGAGGGGTTCCCGAGTGGTCAAAGGGAACAGACTGTAAATCTGTCGGCTCCGCCTTCGAAGGTTCGAATCCTTCCCCCTCCACCAAAAAGCAAAGAAAGTATTTGCGGGTATCGTATATTGGTTATTACCTTGGCCTTCCAAGCCAATGAGACGAGTTCGATTCTCGTTACCCGCTCCAGGTGAAGGTGTATCGTAATTAGGTGAATGAAGAAGTTTGTGTTTGTAAATTTTTTTATTTAATGCAATGCACTTAGAAGTGCTCACCTAGCTCAGTCGGTAGAGTACTTCCTTGGTAAGGAAGAGGTCGGCGGTTCAAGTCCGCTGGTGAGCTCCAGATTTAGTGTAATATCAAAGAGGAACAAAAATGCCAAAAGAAAAATTCGAAAGAACCAAGCCCCACGTAAATGTCGGCACAATTGGTCATGTTGATCATGGTAAAACAACTTTAACAGCAGCAATGACTAAAGTCATGTCAGAAATTAACGGCGGTG
>CALFDA010000093.1 GCA_937950605.1 uncultured PS1 clade bacterium
AATACCCGCACGCGAAACACCGGGTATTAACGCTAGGGCTTGCATTAAACCAATAAAAATAACATCTTTCCAAGATAATAGTTTTCTAACACGTGGAATTTTTGCGTCCAACAAAACCGCAATACCCAATAAAACACCAAATACAATAGTCATATAAGCAATAACTTCGGTAGAACGCAAATTGTTGACAATAAAATCTTTGAATAAAAATCCACATACCCCAACAGGAATCGTTGCCAATAAAACACTCCAAACCGTTTTTGACTCGCCAATAGTGCCCCTCTTAATAATAGAAAGATAAAAATCACCCAATAATTGCAAGATAATATTTTTGTAGTAATACACAACGGCAACTAAAGTACCCATATGCACCACCACATCAAATGCTAAACCTTGATTAGACCAGTTGCTTAATTTAGATGTTAGAATCAAATGCGCGGAAGATGAGATTGGCAAAAACTCACTAATGCCTTGTGTTAGTGCTAAAACAACTGTCTGAATAAAATCCATATAGGCTATTTAGGTTAAACAAAACTCCATTTTAGTTGCCATAGATTTTATTCTATTATCAAGTGTTGCTAGTGACAACTTCTCACGTTGAACAATCGCAATATAGGCAGTATCATAATTAGTCAACTGATGTTTTTTGCAATACCCGTTAAAATTGCCATTTTTATTTACCTTCCACTCATAATCCTTGGTATTGAATCTGTGTATCTCATGCTCGTATATGCAAAATTCCAATGTATTTGGGTTTCTTATAAGAATAGATGATCTTAGAGGTTCGTAATGATCTTTAGCTATATTAACTCTTTCATTGTCATATTCCTAACACTGCTCTACCTGTAGCCTCAATATCACTATGTGGGTCATTTATACCGTATGAGTAATCGGGCGAACACCTGCCAGATATAATTCTTACTTTATTACATTTAAAAGGGTTATTTTGTTTTACAGACTTTACTGACCATGCCATTCTATCTTTTACAATGTCCGCTAGCCCTAATGGGCTATTTAAATGCTCTCCTAAAATAGCATTAGCAAAAATATCACCCCAATCTTCGCCATTTATATCGCTTTTCCCTACTGCAAACAAATAAGCAACCCACTTCCCTATGTCTTTTATAACCGAATTAGGTATTTCACCCAAAGGGTAGTAGTCACTACTTGTTCGTTTTTTACTGTCTCGAAGCTTAGGAGATTGCATTAAGAACCTCTTTTATTACTAATTTAACCATAGGCACTGGAACTGCATTCCCCGCCTGTTTTCGAGTTTGGCTATCATTACAGACTATCTCAAAACTGTCTGGAAAACCTTGAAGCCTCAACATCTCTCTAGGAGTAAGTCTGCGCTCGCCGTTTACCTGCAAGGTAGTTATAAGAAGCTCCAGCTCTTAGAGCACATGAATAAGGGTAACTGGATATATTTCCACTTTTGTTTTCATGCCATATCGCCACACTATAATCACTGTTGTGTGATGCTTTTCTTTTTTTCTGTATTCTCTCACTAGCAAAATGTTTATTATCAACATTGGATTCAAGTATTTCTTCTAATGTTTTTTGCTTTGTAGGAGTTGGAAATTGGAAATCATTTTTATCTAAAAAACCCACAATTATAGTTCGTTCTCTTTTTTGAGGAAGCCCATAATCTAAAGCATTTAAGACTTTACAATGCACTGCATAGCCCAGCAATTCCAGCGTTATAATGATGGTTTTTAGTGTTTTGCCTTTGTTGTGACTGTAAAGTTGTTTTACGTTTTCAAGCACAAAGGTTCTTGGCATTTTCGCTTTCAATATTCTGACAATGTCGAAAAACAATGTACCTCTGACATCATCAAATCCCAAGCGGTTTCCGATTATACTGAAGGGCTGACAAGGAAATCCTGCTAGCAGCATATCATGCTCTGGTATTTCGCTCTCATCAATAGCAGTTATATCACTCTTTGGCTCAATTCCATAATTATGTTGATATGCTAATCTTGCATTATAATCAATATCACAGGCAAACACACTCACCGCCTAAACTTCTAGCAGCTTGATGAAACCCACCTATACCAGCAAAAAGATCAATAAACACAAACTTACAACTGCTTCCATTGTTGCCACGCTCAAAAACTTGTTCTAAGGCATTATCTGATATTGCTAAACTCATTTAAATCACCAATTTTTATAAGTTAGATTGTATATTTAACATAATTACCAGCCTTTCAAACCAATATAGACTGTCTTTATAATTTATACGCTAAATCTTGCTCTTGAAAACCGTTTAATTTTACTTGTGCATTTTTGCTTAACGCCAACACCTTAAAACTCTCGCCCATAGCACTAGGTAATACTAATTGCTTGACTTGTTGTGCCAAAGCAATACGCCTATGTTCATCTTTTTCATTCAATAAATACTGCTCAATACCCAAAGATATTAAAAACATGGCTTGTGTACAATAACCAGCAATAGCAAAACCAGAGGCTAATGCTTGATCTGCAATATCAGAAAAATTAACCGAAGTAGTAATATCTTGCGCGCCAACATGCTCAAATGGATTATCACTCGCTTTATGTTGATAATAACACCTAAGTGTGCCCTCATCGCGCTGAGGGTGAAAATACTCATCTCTCCCCATACCATAATCAATTAGCAACACCACACCTTGTTCTATGCTTTGACTTAAGGCATCAACCCAAGCCACTGCCCTTTCGTTTACCTCTGTTGTATAACCCTGTAAAACTTTGGTGGGTAAGGGTAATTTTTTATTCCTATAAGGTCGCTTTAACATCTGCCATACTAATGCGTTGTTTTGGCAATCTACGCCTAGCTCATAAAACCCCTTGTCATGTTTAATAAGTCGTTTCGCAGGCATTGCATCTAACACCTCATTAGCAATCACCACACCTGAAAAATTATCTGGCAAGGTCTTTAGCCAAACCACTCTATCAATCAATTCTGGCAAAACCTTGCTAATTGTATGATGTTGCCTGTGTTGCAATTCTGCACTTAATTCCAAAATGTAATAAGTGCTCGGCAACTTATTAAATCGCCCTAATTCGAATAAAATTTGTGCTGCCAACACCCCACTACCTGCACCAAATTCTAAAATATTTTGTGTAGGCGATAACACTTGTGCGCATTGTTTAGCAAGACAAAAACCAAATAAATCAGAAGTCTCGGGTGCGGTTATAAAATCCCCTTTTGTGCCAAATTTTTGCACACCGCCACTGTAATATCCTTGTGCTGGATAATACAGTGCTAAATTCATAAATTCATCAAACCCGATGGGTTCGGCTTTTTGTATAATAATATTTTTAATAATTTGTTCAAGATTCATCAAAATAGCATTTTATATGAAAACAGCACTTATCACAGGCGGGGCACAACGTATTGGCGCGCAAATCACTAAAACATTGCATGCACATAATTACAATGTTATTATTCATTATCGCAATTCTGGCAAACAAGCACAAACTTTAGTTGATAATCTGAATCATATACGCACTGACTCTGCCAACCTAGTACAAGCTGAACTTTGTGATTTACAAGCATTACAAACCCTAGCAGACACAATCAAAAATTTAGATTTGCTGATTAACAATGCTTCGGTTTTTTATCCAACACCTTTACAAAACATCAATAAAAACGACTGGGACAAAATAATAAATTCCAATCTAATGGCTCCTTTTTTTCTTTCACAATCTTTGTCAGCCCTTTTATCAAAAAATCAAGGCTGCATAGTTAATATAGTTGATATCCACGCCCAACGTCCGCTTAAAAACCATGCAATTTATAATATCTCTAAGGCGGGATTAGCTATGATGACACAAACCCTAGCACAAGAATTAGCACCAAGCATTCGTGTTTGTGGCGTTGCACCGGGCTCAATTTTGTGGCCAAAAAATGAATCTGAATTAACCCGCGAACAACAGCAAAGAATGCTAAATAAAATCCCTTTAAGCAAACAGGGCAGACCCCAAGATATTGCAAATACGGTGTTATTTTTAGCCAACGCATCTTATATAACAGGTCAAATTATTAGCGTTGATGGCGGACGCACATTAAATCAGTAAATTTTATGATATGAGAGCGTTTTTATAAGTGAAGTTTTATTTTTGCGCTGAAAACTGCAAAATGGATAAGTATATGTTCAATTTACACATTCAAGAGTTTGAGTTTTGTGAAAAACTTTTAAAAAATCCTATAAAGTTACATTAACCCAAACATTTAACATTGTTTATGACAAAACTTAAAATCGCACTAACAGGAGGCATTGCTTGCGGAAAATCACAAGTAGTTGAGATTTTTTCTAAATTAGGTGCTGATGTTATACGTCTTGACGATGTCTCGCAACAAGTAACAACACCAAACTCACAAGGACTCCAAGCATTATTAGAGGCTTTTGGTGCAGAGATTCTTAACCCAGATAATAGCCTAAATCGACAAGCATTGCGAAAAATTTTATTGCAAAGCGAGAGTAATAAAAAACGTATCGAGACTATTTTGCATCCAAAAATATTAAACATAATGCAAAAATGGCTAAAAAACTCGAAAAAATATCTAAATATTGTAGAAATTCCGCTACTTGTAGAGAAAAATTTGGATTATTTGTTTGATAGAGCGATTATTGTGAGTTGTAATGACAAACAGCAGTTAAAAAGGCTACAAAAACGTGAAAACATCAGTGAAAAAGTGGCTAAAAGTATGATTTCTATGCAAATTAGCCACGAAAATAGGCTAGAAGTCGCCAAAAGGTTGCCATGTGATGTACTTGAGAACAATGCAACACTTGTTGATTTAGAAACACAAGTCAAAACACTTTATCAAAAACTAATCAATCTTTAGGCGCTTAACTGGCTGTCCCCCAATTAGATGGTTGTTGATAATTTCATCAATATCGTCTTTGTCAATGTATTTATACCAAATATTATCAGGGTATACCACAGCTACTGGTCCAATCTCACATCGCCCTAAACAACGAGATTCGCTAATGCCAATTTTCCCCTCGCCTGTCATAAGCTTATCCCGACATATATCTTTGGCATATCGATATAACGCTTTTACATTGTGTTGCGAACAACAAGGCTTATTACTTTTGCGTATATTATTACAAAAGAAAATATGTTTTGTGTAAAAACTCTTCATAATTCGATGGCTTTTTGGTAACAAAATTGTTTATCAATCCCTGTAATTTTAGCAGCAATTTTTGCCGCTTTTGATGCGCTCATTTCCATAAGCAAAATAGGCAGGATTTTATCTAATTGTGTCTCACCCGCGACTTTATCATTTTTGTCAATACCTGAGATTAATATTACAAACTCACCTTTTTGATGGCATGCATCTGCTGTTAGATATTGAATTAGATTTGGCAAAATATCGCTTTTGATGGTTTCAAAGGACTTGCTAATTTCTTTAGCAAAACACACAACTCGTTTATCGCCCAATACTTGCAATAAATCGTTCGCACAACTTAAGATGCGCTTGGGGGATTCATAAAAGATAACGGTTTTGTCAAGGTGTGCATTGGCTTGTAGAATCTTCAAGCGTGCTATTCGTTTGGCGGGCAGAAACCCCATAAAAATAAAACTATCACTAACAATACCCGAAGCACACAAAGCACTAATCACCGCTGAAGCACCTGGAATCGGTGACACTTCTACGCCAGATTTTTTAGCTTTACTAACCAACACATAACCTGGGTCGCTGATGAGTGGTGTGCCTGCATTGCTGATTAACGCTATATTTTTACCTGCTAATAATTGTTGTACTACATTCTTTGTCTTAACAGATTCGTTGTGTTCATGAAAAGAGCGCATGGGTGTATCAATATTGTAATGACTGAGTAATTTTTTGCTGTGGCGCGTATCTTCTGCCAAAATAACGTCCACATTTTTGAGTGTCTCAACCGCCCTAAAAGTGATATCATTCAGGTTTCCAATCGGCGTAGCAACAATGTATAAAGGCATAATGTGTTTAGTTTGAAACAAAAAATCGGCAATAAAGCAGAAAATTTAGTGCTTCGATATTTACAACAGCAAGGTTTAAAGCTTATTCAACAAAACTATTTAACCAAACTTGGCGAAACAGACATTATTATGCTTGATAAATTGGAATACACATTAGTTTTTGTTGAAGTTCGTTATCGCTCTAATACAGATTTTGGTACGGCTGTTGATACCGTTGACTTGAATAAACAAACAAAACTTATTTGTAACGCCAAACATTTTTTACAAAAAAATTCGCAATATGATGATTTTGTGTGTCGATTTGATGTTGTTGGGGTTGAATTCGATTTAAAATACCCTAAAATCGAATGGATAAAAAACGCTTTTGAGGCTATATGAAAAAAATTATTCTATCTGCTATCGTAATCAGCACTTTGTTTTTAAATGGTTGCTTTTTTCCGTCACTAATCGGAGTTACTAGTGTAGCTGTTATGTCTGCTAATGATAGACGCACTACTGGTGCAATTCTTGATGACAAAAACATCAAGTTTAATCTATCAGCATGGACTGAGAAAAAAATAGAAGATGCGCATTTAAACTATATGGTTTATGGCACAGAAGTTTTAGTAACTGGTGAGGTGCCTAACAAACAGGTGCGTGATTATATTACAAAGCAAATACCGCTTCGGGACTTTAAGATTAGCCGAGTCATTAACGAGTTACGTGTGGCACCAAATAGTGATTTATCAAGTAGAGCTAAAGACTCGGTAATTACCACAAGTATCGAGTTACAGTTTCTTGATCAAGAGGTTTTTAATCCAATACATGTTAAAGTTATGACTGAAAATCGTAGCGTATATTTAATGGGTGAGGTAACCTTGCGTGAAGCTAAAAAGGCAGCTAAAGTAGCATCAACAGTAAGTGGCGTTAAACGTGTTGTTAAGTTGTTCCGCTATATAAAAACTCGTCCGAGGGCTGAAATTCAACGTGAAAAAGAAAAAGCGTTACAAGCCAAAAAAGCAGCTGAAGAGGCGAAAGAGCGTAAAATTATTGAAGATAAAAGGGCAACATTGCGTCGCCAACTAAGAGCATTAGAAACTAACGATGGGACAGATTTTTCACAGTGGTAAATGAATATCTATGTTGGTTTTTAATAGCGCCAAATCTTTCCAAAGCCGACAAATGTTGTTTTGTGCCGTAGCCTTTGTGTTTAGCAAAGCCATATTCGGGGTAGCGCATGTCCAGTTTCACCATTTGTCTGTCACGACTTACTTTTGCAATAATCGAAGCTGCTGAAATAACTGCTTGAGTTGAATCGCCCTTGACTATTGCTTGACAATTATCCAAATCTGGACAACAGTTGCCGTCTACCAACACCTGATCAAACGCTATATTAAGATTTTTGACTGCACGCTTCATTGCTAACATTGTGGCTTGCAAAATGTTAATTGTATCAATCTCGCACGCACTTGCCTCTCCTGTTGCCCATTGGCATTGTTGAGTAATTTGTGTATATAAACTTTCACGCTTTTTTTCGCTCAGTTTTTTAGAATCATTTAGCCCACTCAAATAAAAATCATCAGGCAATATCACCGCACCCGCAACCACACTACCAACTAAACAGCCACGACCTGCCTCATCTACACCAACCACTACCATTTTATTAACCTCCATACATTAACCTAGATTTAAGCTATTGTTCTTTAGAATCCTAATTTATTGTGTCGTTAGATGCAATAATCTCTCATCTTATACAAAACTCTACATTAATTCTAGTATAGACAACAAAAATCGCTTTTATGATGGTTAGGGTATTTAAAGGGCGATTAGTTGTCAAATATTTTTAAAATACCTTCGGCTTTATGCTGAGTTTCTGCAAATTCATGCCAAACTATGGAATCAAATACAATCCCCGCACCTGTGCGAAAAGTAAGTATATTGTCTTGTTTGCTAAGGGTACGGATAAGGATATTAAAATCCATTTTGCCATTGCTACTGATATAACCGAGTGAGCCAGTATAGGCTTGGCGTGGCATTTGCTCTAATTCGGCAATAATTTGCATACAGCGCACTTTGGGGCAACCAGTAACCGTACCACCAGGAAACAAGGCGCGAATAATGTCTTTGATGTTAACGCTTTGTTTAAGCCTGCCTTTGATATTAGAGACAATATGATGCACAAAAGTATAGGTTTCTAGCCTCATCACCTCATTTACTATAACCGAACCATTCTCACACACCCTACCCAAATCATTGCGTTCTAAATCTAGCAACATAATGTGTTCTGCCCGTTCTTTAGGGTGATTCATTAGTTGTTTTTTAAACCACTCATCGTCTTTATCTTTGCCGCGTGGATACGTACCTGCAATGGGTCGGGTTTGTATGTGCTTGCCATCAACGCTAAATAAACGCTCGGGCGATGAAGAAATAATACTAAAATCGCCAAAATCTGCCAAAGCGGCAAAAGGTGCTGGATTGCTAATCTTTAGGGCTTGATAAATCTGTGTTGGGTTGATGTTATCACTAAGCTGATATTGCCATTGACGCGATAAATTAACTTGTAATACATCGCCTGCAATAATGTAGTCGCGACTACGCTTAACGCCTTTAATAAATTTAGTTGCCGCCTCGCAAGACAATTCGCCTTTAATAGATGCTAGCGGAATATTCTCTAAAACTGCAATATCAGCTAATACTTGATTGATGCGTTGTTGGTTGTCAAACTGATCTAATAAATAGGTTTTGTTGTGCAAATAATCAAGCACAATAGCGGTTGGGATTCTAACGGCAATTGCAATTGCTTGTTTATTTGTAGGTAAGTCGATTTTTAAAATAGGCTCGATTTGCCCAATTAATTCATATGATAAATAAACAAACCAGCCACCTGTAAATGGTAAATCACTATTAATGCTTGGTTTATCTACTTTTACGGCTAATTTGGATAAAAAATCAAACTCTTCTAAATGTTTTAAAATAATTTTTTCATCGGGATTGGCAAACAAAATCGAATAACGATTGTTTTTATTGTTGCTAACACTTTCTAACAAGAAAGGATAACGCTCAGGATTAAGATGACGTAAAGCACCCAAATCTAGCCTAGGAATCTCTAAAGGTTTCATTACTTTAACATGTTGCTATAGGTTTGGTAAAGAGTGCTTTTGCAATTACCGATAATGACGCAAAAAACTGTATTTGAAACATTTGTGTAAATATGGCTGATTAGCAAAATTACATGTTCTATTAAAGCACTAGTTTAGGGATTATACGCCCAAATTTATAAAACCAATTTTATCAACTATTGCTATTAGGTTGCTATTGTCGATTTTTCAATCTTAGATGGTTTTTTGTTTTCCGACTTTAAATTCTAAGCACAATTTTTTGTTGTTCGCTAATACTTAATCAAACATTGTTTGTAAAATTTTGACGATTTAGGCGTTTTTATGCTTGGTGTTAAGCACTAAATTTTTATTATTGCTTATAACAATATTTTTTATCCAAGTATAGTAATAAATACTAAACACCATATTGATTGCGATATGCCTCAATACGTTTAATTAATGCTTGATTGTTGTCTTGTTGAAGATAATCAAGCAAATGGGATAAGTTAATAATGCTTGATACTTGAATACCAAAACTCTTTTCAATTTCCTGAGCAGCAGAGGTGTCGCCCTCGCCTTTTTCTTGACGCTCAACCGCTACAATCACGCCTTTAGCCTTGGCACCATTTGCATCAATAATATTCATTGCCTCACTAATAGCACTACCCGCAGTAATAACATCGTCAATAATCAAAATATCGCCTGTGAGTGCGTGTCCGACAATATCGCCACCTTCACCATGGGTTTTAGTTTCTTTGCGATTAAAACTATAAGGCACATTGCGCCCAAAACTATTATTTAGTGCTATCGTAGTCGCTGTAACAAGTGCAATGCCTTTGTATGCTGGACCAAACAAAACATCAAAATCCCATCCACTTGCTTGAATGGCTTGTGCGTAAAAATGTCCTAATTTTGCAAGATGTGCGCCTGTATTAAATGCCCCTGCATTAAAAAAATACGGGCTAATGCGTCCAGACTTTAGCCTAAATTCGCCAAATTTAAGCGCGCCAATCTCTAATACAAAATCCACGAATTCTTTTTGATACTGTTGCATAAAACCTTTAAAATATCCCGAATATGAGAATTATAACGATTAATGTTAATGGTATTCGCTCTGCTGAGAAAAAAGGTTTTTTTGATTGGCTAAAAATCCAAGATGCAGATGTGGTTTGTCTGCAAGAAATCAAAGCACAAGAATCTCAATTAGACGAGCGTTTTTACCCAGAAAAATATCATTGCCATTATCAATCTGCTGAGAAAAAAGGCTATTCTGGAACGGCGATTTTTAGCAAACAGACACCTGTTAAAATTATCAAAAGTAGCCCATGGCAAGACATAAATTTTGAAGGACGTTTTATTCAAGCGCATTTTAAAGACTTTTCTGTGATTTCAATCTATATCCATTCGGGTAGTGCTAAGCAAAAACGTCAAGATTTAAAAATGGAATTTCTAACTCAGCGATTCATGCCTTATTTAAAAAAACTCAAAGCCAGTGGAGATAAAGTTATTATTTGTGGCGATGTAAATATCGTCCACCAAAAACGCGATATTAAAAACTGGGAAGCTAATCAAAAAAACTCGGGTTGTTTGCCCGAAGAGCGTGCTTGGTTAGATGAGTTATTTTTTGAGGTAGGTTTTATTGACGGTTTTCGCGAGCTCAACCAAGAATCAAACCAATATACTTGGTGGAGCAATCGTGCACAAGCATGGGCAAATAATGTTGGTTGGCGTATTGATTATCAAATACTTACGCCTAATCTGAAAGGCGTAGCTAAAAATGCCCATATTTACAAAGAGCAACGCTTTTCTGACCACGCACCACTAATTATGGAGTATCAATTATGAATAAAATTATCTTACTAACAATGCCAATTTGTCTAAATATATGCGTGCAACAAGCATATGCAGTTAGTCCAATGTTGGCACAACAAACGCAAGCAAAACAAATTGAGGTTAAGCCTAATGACCATAATGCTTATTACAATATGGGGATTGTATATGCCGATTTAAAACAATATCAACAAGCACTTAGAGCTTATCAAAAAGCCATTGATATTAAACCTAATAAACACGAGGCTTATCAGTCTTATTACGGTATGGCAATTATCCATGACAAATTAGGGGAATATCAACAAGCACTTAGGGCTTATAATCGGGCGATTAAGATTGAGCCTTATGATCATTGGGCTTATTACAATATGGGAATAATCCATGCTAAGTTAGGAGAATACCAACAGGCAATTAACGCCTATCAAAAAGTCATTGATATTAAACCTGATTTACATAAGGCTTATACCAATATAGGGATCATATATGGCATGATGATAGGTAATGCGAAACTTTAACAAGGTAAATAAAAGTGAATCCGAGTTATAAAGCATCAGTTATCAGCAAAATTGCCCTGCCGATAATGCTAGTTAGTTTGGGTGTGTATGCACAATGCTCGTATGCAACTAGCCCAATGCTAGCACAGGAAAAACAAGAGCAAGAGCAGGAAAAGCTAAATTTTATAGAAAAAGCAGTTGAGGTTAATTCTGATGAGCACGAGTCTTATTATCACAATATGGGTGTTATTCACGCCAAGTTGGGAGAATATCAACAAGCGCTTGATGCTTATCGGAAAGCAATTAAGATTAAACCTGATTATTATGGAGCTTATTACGCTTATTATGATATGGGGAGAATCTATGCCAAATCAGGAGAATACCAACAGGCATTAGAGTATTATCAAAAGTCAATTGATATTAATCCTGATTACGCTGAGGCTTATAACAACATAGGGCTGGTATATACTGAGTTAGGAAAGCAACAACAAGCACTAGAAGCTTATAACAAGGCAGTCGAGTTAGGATATGGCAAATAATGGGCGTTATCTGTGCCGTACACTTCAAATCAAACCAACATAAGCGGGATAATTTGAATTGGGTATTATTGGTGCCTAGAATTTGAAAGTTGGGTGAAATTTTACTAAAAACATCATAAAATCTCTTAACTAACAAAGAACCATGTCGTCATTGCGTGAATACATAAATGAATCGAGTGCTTTTACCCCTCAAGTCGATAAAACAAGGTGTGTACACGGCAAAATAGAAGTTTCAAACTGCACAGATTGTGTTGATATATGCCCTCATTTAGCATGGAATCTTAGCGATGAATCTTTGTCAATTGATGTATCCGCATGTGTTGGTTGTGCCTTGTGTGTTGCTGCATGTAAAGAGATGGCAATGCAATATGAATATCAACATATAGCAAAAAATTATAAAAATTTAAAAATAAATTTTTTCGCTTGTCATAACGCTAGTCATATAGAGCCTCAAGATAAAAACATATTTTGTATTAATGCTATTAGTATGCTTGAATTACTGCATTTATACAGCAATGGAGTAGAGGTCATTTGTGCTAGTATTGGAAATTGTCATAATTGCACATATAATTGCACCAACACATTTGAAGACAAAATAACAAAATTAAATGATTTATTAATGTCTAGAAATCATAAGGGCATTAAGTTTTTAAACATAAAAGCGACTAAGTTTAAAAAATGGTTGGCTGAGTTGCCTGATTTTAGCGAGCAAAATGATAGACGTATGTTTTTGCGCAACATGTTTGCTAATAGTATGAAAGTTATGGGCAAAGAAAAAAACAACAGTCATTCAACAAATTTAGATAAATTATTACCTATTGAAAACAACGCAAAAACGAATGATTTTATCTATTTTTTTGTACCGCAAATTAGCGAGCACAAATGCAATATTTGCAATGCTTGCATTAGGTTGTGTCCACATGAAAGCCTTACCTTAAAACAACATCAACTTAGCATATCGGCTAATCGTTGCACTGGTTGCAATATTTGTGTTGATGTTTGCGAGCAACAAGCAATAAAAATCGAGCCTTGGAGCAAAGTTAATCAGTTATCAATTGATATCACAACACATTTATGTAATGGTTGTGGGGTGAGTTTTTCCGTGCCAAAAAATGCCAAACTAAACACTAATTACTGTTTAGTTTGCACACATAATAATACTAGCAAAAATCTATATCAAGTTATTGATGCGTAAAATTGATTTGTCATGTTAAAACTAACAAAAACTGCGGTTCAGAAACTTAATTTTTCAAAAAAATTGCAACTTTCGGTAAAGTTGCTACAATGCTCAACGGTTGAATTAAACCAAAAAACCCAAGAAATATTAGAACAAAACCCTTTTCTTGAGGTTGAAAATCAAAGTGTCAAAACCGAGGAAAACACAGTTGAGTTTACAGATAAAAATCCTTCTCAGTCGACAGATAACTCAAACATGCCTCAAGAGTTATATAGCACCGATGAAAGTTTATATGCACATCTTAAATGGCAATTAGACACTGGGAATTTTGATGCCAGAGAGCGCAAAATAGCCGATGTGATTTTAGATGCTATTGATGCAAATGGATATTTTTATGCTGATTTAGAAAAAATTAAACCAACAATTAAACTTAACCCTAAGGCAAAAACTAACGAGATTTTAAAAGTTTTAAAAAAAATTCAAAGATTTGACCCAGATGGAGTTGCCGCTAGAAATGTGCAAGAGTGTTTATTATTACAACTATATGCTTTTGCCAACACACACCCTAACAAAAAACTTGCAATAGATATTGTGAGGAATGAATACGAGGCACTTTATACCAAAAATTTTTCATTGATTGCTGATAATTTGCGTGTTGATAAAAGGCTATTAGACAATGCATTAAAAGCTATTCAATCTTTAAAGCCGTATCCAGGGGCTAATTTTACTGACGTAAAACCTATCTATAGTATTCCCGATTTGGTCGTTAAGAAGCTGAAAAGCCGTTGGCAGGTTTTTTTGTATCAAAATTTATACCAAAGTATTAAATTAAAAAATACTCATAATAAATTTTTGCAAAAAGTATCGGTTACATCAGATAAAAATTTTATCAAAAGCTCTTATCAAGAGGCTAAATGGTTCAAAAAATGCATAGATAACCGTAATAATGTTTTATTAAAAGTGGCACAAATCATTATTAATCAGCAAACTGATTTTTTGGCAAAAGGCAGTATGTATATGCATAAACTCAATCTGGATACAGTTGCTAAATTGAGTGGGCTACATATTTCTACTATTTCTAGGGCTGTTTCTAAAAAGTATATACAAACACCACATGGCGTTCACGAATTAAAATATTTCTTTCGCAATAACCTAATCAAGCAAGATAGCAATGATATATCGTCGATTGATGTTAAACATGTTATTAAAGAGATAATATCTAAAGAAGACTCACTCAAACCTTATAGTGATGAAAAAATAGTTAATATTTTAAGTTTAAAAAAAATCAACATCTCGCGTAGGACAGTTGCAAAATACAGACTAGCATTAAATATTCCTGCATCATCTAAAAGAAAGTTATGTAGGGTAAAGTGATTTTTTTACAAAGTGTTCAAAGTTTAAAATAGGGCTTTGAGAAATCAACACAAGATTCTTCTAAATTTTTATCCAAAACAATTTTTCAAGCGGTTGGTTATAGCAAAAAAAAATTAACTAAATTGACAACTAGATGGTATTTTGCGATTATCTCACAGTAAAATTCAAGAACATCTTATTTGGAGTTATTTATGCACAAAACAATTATTTCTACTAATCAAGCCCCCAAGGCGATTGGCACTTATTCTCAAGCCGTAGCTGTTGGCAATACATTTTATTTGTCTGGGCAAATCCCCTTAGTGCCTGAAACAATGGATATGGTTAAGGGCGATATTAATGCACAAATTCATCAGGTTTTTAAAAACTTAGATGCTGTGTGTAAAGCTGCAAATGGTAGTGTAAATAACATTGTAAAACTTAATGTTTTTTTAACGGATTTAAGTCATTTTCCAACCGTCAACGAGATTATGGCGCAGTATTTCAACACCCCCTACCCTGCACGCGCAGCCATTGGTGTTAAAGAGTTGCCAAGAGGAGCATTGGTTGAAATAGACGGCATTATGGTTGTTTAACTGCTATGATGCAATAATTCGTTTTAACGATTAAACACAATGCAACAGCTTTCTGATGCAATTATTTCAATCCATGGATTAGGTCCAAAAGCACAAAATAAGTTAAATACAATTGGTATTTATAACTTGGAGCACCTGTTGTTTCACCTGCCGTTGCGTTATCAAAATAAAACTTATTTCACCCCCTTAAACAAAGCGCGCTTAGGTGATGAGGTTTTGGTGCAATTAGTAATTCAACGCGTCGAGTCATTACTAGGCAAAAGGCGTCAGTTATTGTGTTATCTTGCTGATGAAAATAATCAAAGCTTGTTGTTGCGATTTTTTCATTCTAATCATTATCAAAAACAACAATTTGTACGTAATGATATTGTTCAATGTTTTGGCGAGATAAAAATCGGCAAAGAGGGGCTAGAAATGCATCACCCTGAATATCGGCTAATTTCTAAAGGACAAAGCACATTATTAGAAAAAACACTAAGTCCAATTTATCCACTGACTGGCAATATTAGCCAAATACAGATGCAAAAATGGGTCAATATTGCTATAGATATTTTGCAAAAATCACCATTAGAGGATAGTTTTACATCATTGTCAAATGATAATATGCCTTCATTAAAGCAGGCATTAAAAACCCTACACCACCCGCAAAAAGATGAGGATTTGCACAGCATTATGCAATTTAAACACATTGCACAACAGCGATTAATTGTTGAAGAGTTATGTGCGCAACAACTGAGTTTATTAAGACTCAAAAAACAACGTAAACGCAAAACAACGAATATCTTTACAATTAAAAACACTCTATCTAAACAATTACTTGCTAGCTTAGGGTTTGAGTTAACCAGTGCCCAACAACGTAGTATTTTTCAAATCAACAAAGATTTATCTTCCAATCAACCTATGTTAAGGCTTTTGCAAGGTGATGTTGGGTCTGGTAAAACCATAGTCGCAGTTTTTGCTTGTTTGCAAGCAATTGAGAATGGTTTTCAATCAGCGATTATGGCACCCACCGAAATTCTAGCATCACAACATATGCAAAGTTTTGCAAACTATCTAAACCCCTTAGGAATTGTAATAACCTTGCTAACAGGTTCGCAAAATACACGGGAAAGAGAGCAACACTTAGAAAAAATACAATCAGGTCAAGCACAAGTTGTGATTGGCACGCAGGCTTTGTTTCAAGGGGTGGTTAACTTTAACAAACTTGGTTTGGTGATTATTGATGAACAGCATAAGTTTGGTGTGCGTCAACGTCTATCTTTAGTGCAAAAAGCACACAACACCCCACATCAATTAGTAATGACTGCCACACCTATTCCGCGCTCATTAACAATGAGTGCTTATGCAGATTTAGACCTATCCACTATTGACGAATTGCCCCCCAATAGAATACCTGTAACAACTATTGCATTAAATAACAAGCGTAAAAATGAAGTAATTGAAAAAATTAAACAGGTTTGTAGTGAAAATAATCAGGTGTATTGGGTCTGCACTTTAATTGAAGAATCAGAAACTTTACGCGCCGAATCCGCTACAAATACCTATCATTATTTAATGCAAAATCTACCCTATCAGCATGTTGTGATGATCCACGGTAAAATGCACAAAGACGAAAAAAATACAATTATGCAACAATTCTCCTGTGGCAAGATTGATGTATTAGTAACAACAACCGTTATTGAAGTCGGCGTTAATGTGCCAAATGCATCACTTATGGTAATTGAAAACTCAGAACGATTAGGTTTGGCACAATTACACCAACTACGCGGGCGTGTAGGGCGTGGCAATAACAAAAGTATTTGTATTTTGATGTATCAAGCACCACTTAGCACTAACGCTATGCAACGTCTTGATATTCTTAGAAAAACCAATGATGGTTTTATAATTGCCAATAAAGATTTAGAATTACGTGGTCCTGGTGAGATTCTTGGCACACAACAAACAGGCGTTGCTAATATGAAAGTTGCCGATATTACGCGTGATGCATATCTGCTTAAACAAGCACGTTCTTATTGTGATAAATTTATCAACAAAGATGAAAAACAACAACAGGCACTAATTCAACGATGGATTACGCAAGAAAAATCTCAATACGCTAGTACATAGTAAAATGTCATTTATGAACACTAAAAACCTTGTGTGGATAGATTTAAACACACAAACAACTATACCAAAAGCACTAAAGCCATGGCTGATTGATGATAAATCACTCACGCATAAACTTAGGCAGGCTTTTGATGACTTTTCTGTGGAAGTTCTTTCCCAAAAGGTAGCAGCACCATATACCAACGAATTAGATGTACTAAATTGTGATACCAAGGTAATTGTTCGTGAAGTTAATCTGCTTGGCAACTATCAAGCTGTTGTATTTGCGCGTTCTGTGATTCCAATCACAAGCGACACGCAAGACTTATTTTCTATTGGTGATAAGCCACTTGGTGAAATTTTATTTAATGATAACAACATTAAACGTGGCAAAATGCAAATAACTCACACAGGCAATATTTGGGGTAGGCGCTCAACTTTTACCATTGGTCAAACTAAACTATTGGTTAGCGAGTTCTTTTTGGAAGTTTTTATGCGCGATAAAATTTTTTCTAAAACGACCGACTTAATAAATTTTACTTTTGATAAGAATGTTTGTTAATATGGTTAAATGTTTAATGCTTAATTATCAATCTAAGAGAAAATTAGATTTGACAATATTAAACAATTAAACTGCATTTGAATCCTAAAATATGTAAATAATTGCCATGAACTAGAAATTGCATTCATTGCTGAGGTTAAAAAATATAGGATTCTCTAAAAAATTGCATTAATTTTGACGATAATTCAGTCTTGCCCCGCTTTTTATCAAAGAATAAAAGCAAATAATTTTATTTAAATAGTATATAATGCCCTAGCATATCCGTAAGCTTGTAGGCAAGCATATATGACAGACCTCCTACTTGTTAGGGGGTCTTTTTTTGTAAGAGTGTAAACATGCAAAACACTATTCTAAAAAATACTATTTTACTTATTGATGCGGGCTATCTAAAAAAAGCTGTCAAAAAGACTGGCTTTTTCTGTGACAAAGAAGCAGTTGTTAAAATCGCTAATAAGTGTTATGACAAAACAGAAGATTTGCTTAAGGTTTTATACTACGATTGCAAACCGTTTGACCCCGTTGATCCAAAAACTGGAAAAATTTTCACTAATCCTAAAACTGGTAAAAAATTAAAAAAACAAGATAATTCTCTTATTAGAAATTTGGAGATTGAAAACTTGTTTGCTGTACGCCTAGGTAAACTAAAATTTAATGGTTGGTTGGACACTGGAAGACCTAGTTTTAGACAAAAAGGGGTTGATATGCGTATTGGATTGGATATTGCAAATATCTCGCATCAAGGCAAAATCGACAGAATTATTCTTATTACTGCAGATACCGATTTTATTCCAGCGATGAAGTATGCTAGAAAATCCAGTATTCAAATCGTATTAATACAACTAGAAAAAAACCACTTGTCCCATGAATTAAAAGCGCATTCTGATATTATTAGAGAGATTGCAATAACTCCGCTTGAACTTACTAAATATAAAAATAAAGAATAAATTGTTATTATGTTGCTAATGATTGACAATTACGATTCATTTACCTATAACTTAGTGCAATATTTTGGCGAGCTTGGTCAAGAAGTAGTTGTTTATCGTAATGATAAAATTACTCTGCAAGGCATAGAACAACTCAAACCAAAATTTTTAGTGATTTCGCCAGGACCTTGCACGCCAAATGAAGCGGGAATTTCTGTTGAGGCAATCAAATATTTTGCTGGAAAAATCCCAATATTAGGTGTATGTTTGGGTTTTCAATCGATGGTTCAAGCATTTGGTGGGAATATTATTGGTGCTAAAAAAATTATGCATGGCAAAATATCGCCTATTTATCATACGCATAAAGGTGTATTTAGAGGGCTCAAAAATCCACTAGATGCCACACGCTATCACTCGTTGGTGGCTGAGCAATCTAGTTTACCAAATTGCCTTGAGGTAAGTTCTTGGACAAAAGACGAGCAAGGAAATTATGATGAAATTATGGGTGTTAGACATAAAGAAATGGCAATTGAAGGAGTGCAATTCCATCCAGAGTCTATCCTAACCGAACAAGGGCACGAGATGTTAAGTAACTTTTTAAAAGAGGGATGAATATGGAAATTTTAGAATTTTTACTAGATGATGAGCAAATCTTTACCACTGTGGTGTCGGTGATTTTGATTGCACTGTTAATCGCTAATATTGTTGCAGATAAATTAAAAAAATATAAAGACATTGGTGTCAATGAAGCTGTTGCATTAATGGACGAAAAAGATTTAGTTGTGTTAGATGTGCGAGAAAAAAAAGAGCGCGCTGCTGGATATATTGCAAATGATGTCCATATTCCAATGGGGCAGGTTAAAAATAAACTAAATACCCTAAATAACAATAAAAAAATGCTAGTCTATTGTCATACTGGGTCACGCTCACGGCATATCGCAGGACTGCTAACGCGTAATACATTTGAACAAGTTTATAATTTGAATGGTGGTATAAATGCTTGGAAAAAAGCTAACATGCCAGTTAAATCTTAACAGGAAGTTGCTATGAAAGAGAATATGATTTATTGTTCTGATGGTTGTCCTTTTTGCCAACAAGCTTATCAACTGCTAGAAAGCAAAGGCATTCCTTTCAAAAAATATTATGTTAAAACTCCCGATGACTGGGATAAGGTTACAAAAAAAACGGGCAGAAACACAGTACCGCAAATTTTTATTAATAATGTGCATATCGGTGGTTTTGACGATTTGTCGGCTGCTGATGCTTCTGGAAAATTAGATAAAATCCTTAGTCAATAGTCGTTAGTATGAATAACAATCTTAGTATTATTGGCGCAGGTGCTTGGGGAAGTGCCCTAGCGATTGCTTTATCGGATAATTTTGACACAGTTTATCTACATACACACACGCAAGAAGAGGTTGTTACGCTACAACCAAAACACCCTGCTTTATCAATAAATTACTCATCAAATATAGAACTCACTTTTGATTTATCACGCATCAAAGATGCTCAAAATGTTTTAATCGCGGTGCCAAGTTATGGATTTACTGAGACGCTTAAAACTTTACAGCCATTAATCACAGCACAGCACAATATTGCTTGGGCAACCAAAGGTTGCGACACTCGGGCACAATGTTTTTTACACGAAAGTTTTGAATCTATTTTGACCCAACACCCAAGTTGTGTTATTTCAGGACCTAGTTTCGCTTTTGAAGTTGCTAAGCACAAACCAACTGCACTTAGCATTGCCGCAAAAGATAAGAAAACTCAAAATCACTGGGCACAAATTTTTAATACGCAGGCACTACGAGCCTATACTAACGATGACGTAATTGGTGTAGAAGTGGGCGGATGTGTAAAAAATATTTTGGCGATTGCCGCTGGTATCGCTGCCGAACTAGATTATGGCATCAATACACAAGCTGCAATTATTACGCGTGGATTAACAGAAATGACACGTCTAGGTGTTGCGTTAGGTGCAAAACCATCAACTTTCAATGGACTGTCTGGATTAGGCGATTTAGTGCTAACTTGTGCAGATGACTTATCCAGAAATCGTCAATTTGGCAAAGCATTGGCTAAAAACCAAAATGTAGAACAAGCCTCAGATGCTGTTGGCGCAACTGTTGAGGGCTTTAATACTTTAGAATTAGTATTGTCAATTGCTAAAAAAAATAAAGTTGACATGCCAATTTGTGAACAGGTTAAAAAAGTAATTGATGGGCAAACAACTCCGTCAGCAGCAGTTAATCAACTTATGTCAAGGGCGCAAAACCACGAATAAATAAATTTTTGATGATTATTGATTTATTAAGACATGGAGAGCCTAAAGGCGGTCGTTTGTATCGTGGCAACTTAATTGATGATCAGTTAAGCAAAAAAGGCTGGCAACAAATGCAAACATCAACAGCCAATAAACATTGGAATTTGATTGCCACCTCCCCAATGCTACGTTGTCGGGAGTTCGCTCAATATTTATCAAAAAAACAAAATATTGAAATGCAGGTGTTTGACGCACTAAAAGAAATCGGCTTTGGTGCATGGCAAGGTCAAAGCGCTGAAGAAATTGGACAAGCAAAGGTCAATCGATTCAAACAAAATCCTTTAAACAATCAGCCACTAGGCGCAGAAAATTTATACGACTTCCAACTTAGAGTATTGTCCGCATTAAAACAAATAATACAAAAAGTAGCAAATCCAACCTTAATTATTGCCCATGCGGGCGTTATTAGAGTGATTAAATCTCATCTACTCAATCTGCCAATTGAAAAAATGTTTACAATAGATGTTGCTTGTGCATCTTGTGAGAGGTTTTCGCTAGCAATTTGTGAAAAATCTTATCGCATTACAACAAACACCACTTAAACCAGATTTTATTTGCAATTATAACGAAGTATCTCATAATATCTAATTACTTTTTTTGCTTGATTTACAATGACGTACTAACATTTTACATGTTGATGTTGGGATTTTTTGGCTTATCAATAATATTGAATTATTATAATATTATTAAATTTAGATACATTTGCAAAATGTTTTTTATTGTGAATAATAAAACATGCTTAGTTAATGAAGCGCAAGAAGTGGCAATGAAAAAACTGATTCTGTTATTCGGATTGTTATGGAGTTTCAATGTGTTTGCTGATATGCAAGATGGTGTTGCTGTATTAGGTGATAATGCAACTGATGCGCAAATACAAGCGGTTCGAGACGGTGCTAAAAGGCGTTGTGAAGATATTGACAGTCTAGACAAGCGTGAGATGTGCGTAGATGATTATTATGTGCAACATAACTTAGAAGAAGAGCCTAATTGCAGTTAGTAAGCAAGAATACAAGAATTTTTGGTTTGCTTGTTTTAGGCTATCAGTAAAGGCTCGAAAAAGTTGTTTTTATATATTAAAAAGGAGCAAAAAAATGAAACTTAAAACATTGTTAGTAGGTGCTACATCAATGGCATTATTAGCATCAACAGCTGTAATAGCTAAACCAGTTGGTATCGTTAAAGACGTTATGAGTGTGGCAGGTATCTCTCGTAATCAAGATAACAAAGCCACTATTCACCCAGCGTTTGCAAAAACTTCGCGCCCTTGTCCACCGTTTTGTATTCAGCCAACAAACCCATTTGCGCCAGCTAATGTTGAGACAGTAAGTGAATTAGATATTATTCACGCTGTTCGTGATATAAATAAGGGCGACAAATCGATTATGATAATTGATGCGCGCACGCCAGTTTGGACATCTACTAAAAAAGGTGGAACAATCAAAGGTGCGGTTAATATACCGTTCAACAAGTTAGATTCTCAAGCGGTTGCCAAAGATCCAGATGCTGTTATTGATATCCTAACCAACGAGTTTGGTGTTACTGAGCAAGATGGTATTTTTAACTTTACTAAGGCAAAGACTTTGTATATTTTCTGTAATGGTCTATGGTGTGGTCAATCACCTGCAGCAATTGAAGCTCTGCTTGCCCTAGGCTATCCAGCAACCAAGCTTAAGTATTATCGTGGCGGCATGAACGCATGGCATTCATTAGGTCTTAGCACTGTTGATAAATAACTTATAAAGGCAAGGCAATCATAATCGTTAGGAAAATCATTTTGAATTAATTTTTTAGTTAGATTACGGTTGTTTTAGTATAACAACCATTGATTGTTTGCCCTAAAACATATTTTTTAGCACAAATCAAAAAAGTGTCCAAATAGATGCTCGAGTTGAGTTATCTGGACACTTTTTTGATTTGTTTGGTTAAGGTTGCAACCGCTCCTTGTTGAGATTTGAGGTATCGTTTAGCGTTTGCACCGAGTGTTTTTGCGTTATCACTATTATTTAATAAATGTGTGATATTGTCCATTAATTCATCGGCATTTTGCACTTGAATAGCAGCGTTTTGTGCTAGCAGATCAGCAGATATTTCGCCAAAGTTAAAAACATGTGGTCCAAATATAATTGGTTTTGCAAGTGCTGCAGGTTCAAGCACATTATGCCCGCCAATCTCTACCAAACTACCACCTATAAACACGATATCAGCCAAGGCAAAATATGTCATCATCTCCCCCATAGAATCGCCGATAAGTATTTGACAATTTTCGCAAACTTGGTTACTCGAGCGTTTGAATACAGTTATGTTGTACTTCGTTGCTAGTTCAAACACTACATTAAAACGCTCGGGGTGTCTAGGAATGATTAACATTAATGCATCAATAGGGTTTTTTAAATAGGATTTGAGTATTATTGCTTCTTCATCTTTATGGGTGCTAGCAAATACCACAATCTTGGGTTTTTTGGTTAATTTTCTTAAATTTTCAAGCAGTTTTTGATTTACATTTAACACTTGGTCAAACTTAATATTACCAGTTACTATTACTTTTTCTTTATTAGCCCCAAGCTCGATAAAACGTTGGGCAGAGTTTTGATTTTGTGTGGCAATAAGGCTTAATTTATTGAGTGTTTTGTTACTTAAACTAGAAAATAGCTGATATTTTTTTAATGACTGTTGAGAAAGTCTAGCATTCACTAATAAGGTGGGTATGTTATTTTTATGCAATATGTGAATGAGATTTGGCCAAATTTCAGTTTCAAGCAATAGACACAAATCAGGTCGTATTTTTTTAACGATACGCTTTACAATAACAGCAACATCAAAGGGAAAATAAGTGTGTAATACTTGATTTTGATAGTGCTGAATAACTGCTTTTGAGGCTGTTGGAGTAGTTGTGGTAACCAATATTTTGTGATTAGGGTAAATTTTAACTAATGCATCAATCAGCGCGATTGCGGCTCTAAATTCGCCAACTGAAACACAATGCACCCACACACAAGAAGCATCAATGGGTTTAATAAAGCCCAATCTTTCGCTAATTCTTTGACTATATGCGGGTGATTTCAAGCCTTTAAACAACAAACGCAGTAATGCAAATGGCAATAGCAGATACCCAATAAGGTTGTATAGTGTTAGGTACATTCACGGGTGGTATAATGTCGCTCATTGACATTTTAGTAGTTTTTTATGAAGTTTGTTGACTCCGCATCAATTCGCGTTGAAGCTGGCAAAGGTGGTGCGGGCTGTTTAGGTTTTCGTCGGGAAAAATATATCCCTTACGGTGGACCAGATGGTGGTGATGGTGGTGATGGTGGACATGTGTATTTTCGCGGACAAGAAGGCTTAAATACACTAAGCGAATTTCGCTTCAATCGCTTGTTTAAAGCAAAAAATGGGCAGTCTGGACAAGGGCAAAACAAACGGGGCAAGTCCGCTGAAGATTTAATTGTAGAAATACCACTCGGCACTAAAATTTATGACTTAGAAACCGATGAGTTAATCGGTGAAATGACCCAGCACAATCAAAAAATATTGGTGGCTAAAGGTGGTTTTCATGGTTTAGGTAATACACGATTCAAATCTAGCACTAATCGTGCACCGCGTAAAACTACATTAGGCTCACTAGGTGAGACGCGTGAAATTGGTTTAGAAATGAGTGTGATGGCAGATATTGGTTTACTAGGATTGCCAAATGTGGGTAAATCTAGCCTCATTCGCCAGATTTCTAGCGCACGCCCAAAAGTTGCAGATTATCCATTTACCACTTTGTATCCTTCTTTAGGCGTAGTATCACATTATGATAAGCATATTGTAATAGCAGATATCCCGGGCTTAATCAAAAATGCTAGTGAAGGGGCGGGTTTAGGTTTTGAATTTTTAAAACATTTATCTCGTGCAAAAGCGTTATTACACATATTAGATGTTTTACCAATAGATAATTCTGACCCTGTAGAAAATTTCTTAACGATTGAAAATGAACTAGCAAAATATGATAAAAAACTAGCAAATAAACCAAGACTTTTGGCAATTAACAAGATGGATTTATTATCAAAAAGCAAACACGTAAAAATTATGGATAGAATTGTAAAAGCAATTGAATATAAGGGCAAGGTGTTTGGTATTTCTGCTTTAAATGGGTTGGGGTGTAAAAATTTAATACATGGAATGTTTGAATTAATACAAGATAAATAATGCATAAGAGATGGGTAATTAAAATAGGTTCAGCACTTTTAACCAATGATGGTAAAGGCTTGGATAAAGAGGCTATTGCCACTTGGGTGAACCAAATTAGCGAGCTTAGACACCAGAATATTGATGTAGTGTTGGTATCATCTGGTGCAATTGCCGAGGGCATGAAGCGTTTGAATTGGCAACAACGCCCACAACTTATTCACCAATTACAAGCGGCGGCGGCAGTGGGGCAAATGGGCTTAGTGCAAACTTATGAGTCCTTATTTGCCAAGCAAAATATTCATACCGCACAAGTTTTGTTGACACATGATAATCTTGCAAATGCACAACAAAGTAGCAACGTTAGTGTCACACTAGATGCTTTACTAGCATTGGGTACGGTGCCAATTGTGAATGAAAATGACACAGTTGCTACTGATGAAATCAAGTTTGGCGATAACGATACTTTAGCAGCTTTAGTTGCAAACTTAATAGACGCTTCTAAGTTGGTTATTTTGACTGACCAAGGTGGTGTGTATGATGCGGACCCACGTCAAAATATAGATGCTAAACTCATCGATAAAATCCACATAGACGATGAAAAACTCGAACAAGTAGCGGGCAGAGAAGGTGGTTCATTAGGTAGTGGCGGTATGTATACTAAGGTATTAGCCGCTAAAACAGCCGCTAAAACCAATACCAATACTATTATTGCCTCAGGAAGAACCCGCGATGTATTGACACTTTTGCACTCAGGCGCAACGATCGGCACCCTAATCCATTGTTAGCTTATATCGGACTGGGTTCAAATCTTAATAACCCAAAACAACAAATTAAACGCGCTTTGCTTGCCCTAGACAACACACAGGATATTAAAGTAGTTGCGCTTTCAAGTTTATACCAATCGCCACCGATTGATGGTTCAAAACAGCCTGATTATTTAAATGCGGTGTGTAAAGTGGATACACATTTAAGTGCATTAGAATTGTTAAAAGTATGTCAAGTTATCGAAGCCCAACAACATCGCGCGCGTGAAAAAAAATGGGGTGCCAGAACTATTGACTTGGATATTATTACCTATGGGGTGCAAGTGATTGCCTCTAAACAACTGATTGTGCCACATCCTGAAATGATGAATCGTGCTTTTGTGCTGTTACCATTAGCAGAAATAGAACCTACATTTAAAGTGCCGATATTGGGTTCTATTCAAACACTAATCGATAAGTTAGACACATCGGGATTAATTAAATTATGAACATTAAACAACTTGAATCTTTCAAAAAAACAGGCAGAAAAATTACTTGCTTAACCGCCTATGATGCCTCATTTGCTAATGTATTTGATAGGTGTGGTGTAGATATTATCTTAGTCGGCGACTCGCTTGGCAATGTTGTTAAGGGTGATAAAAATACACTTGGTGTGAATATGAATGATATGATTTACCACATGCAAGCAGTAGCAAAAAACGTTAGCCAATCCTTGTTAATTGCTGACATGCCTTACCAAAGTTATGACAATGCTAAGAAAGCTTTAAAAAATGCACAACAACTCGTTGATGCTGGCGCACAAATGGTTAAACTTGAGGGTGGACGTGAGCATCAAGATATTTTTAAAATTTTACAAAAGTACAATATCGCTGTTTGTGGGCATTTGGGATTACAACCACAATCTATTATGGATATGGGTGGATATAAAGTGCAAGGCAGAGAAAAGGCTAGTGCACAAAGAATTTTAGAAGATGCGAATATGCTTGAAGACTGTGGTATTAAAACCATTGTGCTTGAATGTATTCCTGCATCTTTGGCAAAAAAAATCTCCAAGCAACTCAGCATTCCCACGATTGGCATTGGCGCAGGTGTAGGCTGTGATGGACAAGTGTTAGTCAGTTATGATATGCTTGGTATTACACAAAACACGCCAAAATTTGTTAGAAATTTTTTGCTAAGTGGCAACATAGAATCTGCCACTAAAGATTTTATTCAAGCCGTTAAAGATACTACTTTTCCAGCCGATGAACACAGTTACTAGTATTATTGATTTGCAAACAACATTAAATCGATGGCGCGCACAAGGAAAAAGCATAGGTTTTGTGCCAACTATGGGCGGACTTCATAAAGGTCATTTATCATTAATTGATATTGCTAAAAAAAATGCCAACAAGGTGGTGGTAAGTATTTTTGTTAATCCAACGCAGTTTGCAGCACATGAAGATTTTGACACTTATCCGCGCACAATCGATGCTGATTTAACTACTTTATCATCATCACAAACCGACTTGACATTTATACCAAGTGCTAGTGATATTTATCCAAATGATTTAGCATTTAACCAAGATGAATTTATTCACGATAAATATTTGTTTGAAATATTGTGTGGCAAAACCCGACCACATTTTTTTTACGGCGTTTTGCAAGTTGTTAGGCGTTTGTTTGACATTGTGCGTCCTGATATAGCAGTATTCGGACAAAAAGACTATCAACAACTACATATAATTAAACGCTTTACCTCGGGCGTTAAAATTATCGAAGCACCTATTATCCGCGACAGTAAAGGTTTGGCAATGAGTACGCGTAATCAATATCTTAACGAAAATGAGCATAAAATTGCACCGCAACTTTATAAGACTTTAACAAAAATTGCACAAGAAAAATTAGATAAAAAGTCCGCTATTCAACAATTACAAATCCATTTTAAATTGGACTATTTAGAGATACTAGATGCAAATACCCTTAAGCAAATTAGTAATAATACGCGTAAAATTGCGATACTATGTGCAGTGTTTTTGGGTTCGACGCGCTTGATTGACAACATTATTAAAGGATAACCATGTTTAACATTACTGATGAGGCACAAACTTATATTGCTAATTTATTTGCCCAGCAAGACGAAGAAGGCTTAGGGTTAAAGGTTGATATTGAAAAGGCTGGAACACCCGTTGCCGCGGTAACTTTTAATTTTTGTTATGAAAAAGATTTGGGTAAAACTTATTCTAAATTTGCATATAAGGGTTTTAACGCTTTTATTGATAAAAGTAATTTTGATTATTTAAAAGAATCTAAAGTAACGCTTAAAACACAAGACTCGGGCAAAAAACTAACTATTAGCGCACCCAATGCAAAAGGTGAAGAACCTAAAGCAGATGCTCCACTTGAAGAAAAGATTCAATACACCATTATCGCACAAGTCAATCCACAACTTGCCTCACATGGGGGTTTTGTCGAGTTGATAGAGGTTACCAAAGACAAAAGTGTGGTGCTTAATTTTGGTGGCGGTTGTCAAGGTTGTTCATCGGTTAAAATTACCCTTAAAAACGGTGTAGAGGCACAACTCAAATCAATTTATCCCGAGATTAAAAATGTTGTAGACGTAACAGACCACTCACAAACAAAGAATGCCTATATGTAGTGGACGAGTTTGATTTAATCAATCAATATTTTGGCTGGGGACAAGGTATAGGCGATGATTGCGCCTTGGTGTTGATAAATAACGACAAACAACTAGCCACTACCGTTGACACCTTGATTGAAGGGGTGCATTTTCCACAAAACACATCTGCACAAGATATTGCCTATAAATCTCTAGCAGTAAATTTAAGTGATTTAGCCGCTATGGGCGCGACTCCAGTTTTCTTTACTTTAGCAATCACTCTACCCAACATTAATAAGAAGTGGCTTGAAAATTTTTCTAATGCACTCAAAACGCTCGCCAAACAACATAATATCGCTTTAGTAGGTGGCGACACTACTAGGGGTAAATTAAGTATTACTATTAACGCTACGGGGGTAGTAGACAAAAATCAGGCTCTATTGCGCTCGGGTGCAAAAATAGGGGATAGTATTTTTGTTTCTAACACATTAGGTGATGCAGCCCTAGCTTGGCAACAAATACAAAATCAACAAATCCCGTCAAACCTATTGCTGCAACAATTTAATCGCCCAAAACCACAAATAGAACTTGCTCAATCTTTGTTAGGTATTGCTAATAGTTGTATTGATATTTCAGATGGGCTTGAGCAAGATTTGTCGCATATCTTGGCACAATCTGGTGTTGGTGCTAGCATTGATTTGCAAACATTGCCATTATCCAAAGTCGTAATGCAATATATTACCAAGACACAAGATTGGTGCGTAGCATTAGCGGGCGGAGATGATTATGAACTGTGTTTTACCGTGTCACCAACGCGAATACACCACATTAAATCTATTGAGAAAGATTTGAATATTAAACTAACTAAGATTGGTGTTATCACCGAAAAAATAGGTTTAAAAATACTAGGATTACAACAAAATTGTCAATCCTATCGGCATTTTTAAATTTTTAAGAATTTGATGTTTTACCCTAGAAAGACTGTTGCCATCCCCACAGGTGGCGCAACAAAACGACTATAAACCAAAAAACCTATATTTTAAAGTTGGTATAAAATATAACATTGCGGTTAAATAAAAGTTATTGCTAAAAATCATAACTTAAAAGTTTGTGCAAATTTTCTTTAGAACCTATATCACTTCTGTATTCTAAATCGGTATGAACAAATTTTTCGATAGCTTGATTAACTAAATTTCCAGCCTCGTCTATTTTGTCTGAAACTGCACCAAAGGCAATTGCTCTTGATTTTTTCAGTGTTTGATAATTGCCCTTTGATGTTTCTATAGAAGACGCAAAAAAGATATTAACGCCCATATTATTGATAGCCTGCTCGTCCATAGTAAATGTGGTTGCATTATCGCTTGCTTGTGGATATTCTTTAGCTACTAGGTATTTGATAACACAAGCCTTGTTGACAAAACTAATCTTATCATTCGCGAGTGTTTTATGCCACATATCCCTTATCACATCAGCGAAAGAACCTTTTAAGATGCTTAGAATATTTAACACCTCAGGGTCGCCAAAACGAGCATTAAATTCCATAAATTTAATACCATTTTTAGTTTTAAAAAAACCACCATTAAGAACGCCATTAAAAGACAATTTATCCTCTCTCATAGCA
>CALFDA010000094.1 GCA_937950605.1 uncultured PS1 clade bacterium
TTTTTTTGCCTCAATGTGTAATTCTTATGTTAATAGCCATTAAATATTTGTTGATTGTTTTGTCAAGTGAAGGATTTGAGTTACACTCAAATCCTTAGAAAAACAACAAAATTATCTGTCTAAATTGCTTTTCAGAAATATGCGTATGTTGGACATACTTGTTTTTTATCAACATAACACGCTTTGCTGTGTTTTTGTGACTCTGGGGTTGTTTTGAGACGGTTTCATTAAGTAATAGAGAGTGGAAAGTCTTTGATTTAGTAGATATGTTCATAATAAAAGGAACAGCAGACCTTACAAAATCACAAATTAAGGAATATAGAGAAGGCAAATATCCTTATGTTGTTACTTCTTCATTAAATAATGGAGCATTAGGTTTTTATAATTGTTTTACGGAATAAGGCAATGTTATTAGCATTAACAGTAGGAAGTTGCTTTTATTAAAAATTTAATTTCTCTGCTAGCGATTATGTAGAAAAATTGGTACCTAAATTTAACATGAATAAATATATAGCATTATTCTTAATAACTATTTTAGATATGGAGAAAATAAGATATACATATGGCAGAAAATTCTCACAAATACGAATAAAACACAAAAAATAAAACTTCCAACGATGCAACAAGGAAACCCAGACTGGCAATTTATGGAAGATTATATTAAATCATTGCCTTACAGCAAAAATCTACAATCTAATATAAAAGGACAAAGCGATTAAGAGGATTGAAGATAATTTAATTCTTGCAAACAATTACCAAAAAAAACATCGCAATTTTTCAACTAGATTCAAAATATAGGTATTCGTGATTAATTATTAAAAAAGTTGGTTGTTATCGGCTTACAGCATCGACAAAGCACCTATAACCTACTGATAATCTTGGTAAAAATATCATCAAAACCACTATTTGACATAACCACAAAATGCCCTTGTTTAATATGGATAAGCTCATTAACGATATCTTCAACACAGTCAAATAAACTATGTTCATCAAATAGGGTGCGTATATCCCAATTTTGATTTTTTGGTTTTAAAATTAGTACTTTATCTGCTTGATTTAGCGAATCAACCAAACTTTGTTGGTGCACACCAGATTTCATAGTATTAGACCGTAATTCTAAAATCGCTATGATGTTATCATCACCAACTTTGGCACGTAAACCCGAGAGTGTGGCAGCAATCGCACTCGGATGATGGGCAAAATCATCATACAATGTAATCTTATCTGTTCGATGTCTAATCTCTAAGCGACGTTTAACGCCTTTGAATTTTTCTAGTGCTGCACATGCAACATCAAATTGAATGCCTACATGATGTGCGGCATAAATTGCACCCAGTGCATTTTGCATATTATGCTCACCTAATAATGCCCAATCAAGCGTATTATTTTCAACCATAAAAGTCGTTCCTTGTGCGCTGATTGAAAGCTTTGATTGCGGAAGTATTTGCTGTTGCGAATATATGCCCATATTTAGCACTTGTTGAATGTTTAAGTTATTGTCTGGATAGATAATAAGCCCATTATTAGGCATGGTGCGTACAAGATGATGAAATTGTTTTTGAATATCTTTAAGCGAATCAAAAATATCCGCATGGTCAAATTCTAAATTATTAATCACTAAAGTTTTAGGGCGATAATGCACAAATTTTGAACGCTTGTCAAAAAAAGCGGTGTCGTATTCATCGGCTTCAATAATAAAAAATTCGGCATCGGTTAGTCGTGATGAGATGCCAAAATTTTCCATTACGCCACCAATTAAAAAACTTGGTTTATAGCCCGCATATTCAAGTATCCAAGCTAACATGCTAGCAGTAGTGGTTTTGCCATGTGTCCCTGATATTGCCAACACCCATTTATCGTATAGAATATTCTCACCAAGCCATTGCGCACCCGAAGTATAGGGATATTGTTGATTTAGAATTGTCTCTACACATGCATTGCCGCGATACAAAGCATTACCAATAATATAGAGATCTGCTTGGGGCAAATCAGCTTTATGATAGCCTTGCGTATAAGCAATATTTTGTGCATTTAGTTGGGTGCTCATAGGTGGATAAACATTTTGGTCTTGTCCAGTTATCCTGTGCCCAAGTTGTCTAGCAATCAGTGCCAAAGAGCCCATAAAAGTGCCAGCAATACCAAGAATATGAATGTGCATAATACAGTTTGATTAGTGTTATCAGCCGATTTTATCATGTCCCGATACTAAATATCTAAGCACGACTTTTTGTTGATTAATAAATTTAATACAAATACTATTTGCAATGTTTGGCAATCTAGGATTTTTCATGTTTAACAAAACTAGAGTTTTTATTATCAAGGTTAAAAAATTAGCATAAACACCCAAGCTTTTAATCAAATCTGTGTGTCTTTATTAGTAATAAACAATCCAATCATTCCTTGTTTTAGACATTGATAAATATGGTATATTGCATGGGCTTTGTGCTAAGACTAAAGTAACAACAACATCTTATTTTTAGGACAAAAGGTTGCACTTTAAACTTAAATAGACAGTAACTTATTTATTTTGAAATTATTATGGTTTGGACAGATTCTTTAGATATTGCTATTGCGCTAGACGAAGCGCATCCTGAAATTGACCCAACAGTTGTTAATTTTGTTGATTTAAGACAAATGGTTATCAACTTAGAAGATTTTGATGATGATGCCAACAAATCGGGTGAAAAAATTTTAGAAGCCATTCAAATGTATTGGATTGAAGAGAGAGACTAATGATTTCTATCTTTGGATTGTGGTTAAAAGTTTTCGTATTGGCTTTGGTGCTTGGTGTCAATACTTTAGCGTACGCTGTGTTAGAAGTTACAGTCGTTAAAAAAGATGAAAACGCTTTTCCGATTGCGATTAGTCCATTTAAACTGGTTGGCAACAAAGCGCAAGATAAAGATATTGCCAAAATTATTCATGACAATTTAGAGCGCTCGGGGCGTTTTAATGCTTCTATTCCTAATACTGTTGTAGAAAAATTTAACCAACGCTATTGGAAAAATCGCAATATAGAAGCACTTGTTACAGGCTCTATCACACAAAAAAATGATAAAACTTATCAACTTTCTGTTACTTTGTTTGACGTTTACAGTAATACACAATTATTAACGCGCTCAACACGTATTAAAGCTAACGCTTTTAGAAAAGTAGCGCACCAACTTAGCGATATAATTTATGAAGCATTACTAGGCGAAAACGGTTCGTTTAACACCCTGTTAAGCTATATTACTGTCAAAAAAAATGCAAATGGAATAAAGCAATATCGTCTTAATATCGCCGATTCTGATGCAAAAAATGCCAAAAGTCGCATCCGATCTGATTACCCAATTCTATCGCCTGTTTGGTCGCCAGAACGCAAATATAAAAACAAAAAAATTGCTTATGTGTCTTTTCAAAATGGACATTCAGAAGTCTTTATTTGGCATCCATTTTTAAACAAAAAACTTGAAAAATTACCTAGTTTTGATGGCATTGCCTCATCACCTAGTTGGCATCCAAGCGGCAAAAGTCTCGCGTTAACACTTTCTAAAAATGGCAACAAAGATATTTATAGTTACGATTTAACCAGCAAACGTTTAAAGCGTTTGACAAACCACAAAGCAATTGATACCGAAGCTAGTTATTCACCAGATGGAAAAAAATTGGTATTTACCTCTAATCGCTCTGGACAAGTGCAAATCTATATTAAAAATCTAACAACTGGACGCGTAAATCGCGCTACATTTACAGGCAACTATAACGCTAAGGCAGTATTTGCCCCAGATGGTAGACATTTGGCATTGGTGCACCGTGTTGGCAAAGCTTATCATATCGCAATGCTAAATATCCGTAGCAAACAACTAAACATTATGAGTGATGGTCAACTTGACGAATCGCCCCATTTTTCACCAAATGGCGATATGATTATATTCTCAGGTCGTCGTAATAACAAAGGGCTGCTGTCTGTTATTTCTGTAGAAGGCAATCGTGCTTATGAATTGTCTGAATATAACGGTGAAGTTAGAGAACCAAATTGGTCCAACAGTCTGCGATAATTTATAACAAATACGGAGAAGAAAATGAAAACCAAAAATATTTTATTACTGCCACTTGTTGCTGTATTAAGTGCTTGTGTTGTCTTAGACGATTCACGAGAAAGATTTCAATCGGGCACCGACAGAGTTGTTATTGAAGAAAAAGG
This sequence comes from uncultured PS1 clade bacterium, assembly GCA_937950605.1. Taxonomy (GTDB): domain Bacteria; phylum Pseudomonadota; class Gammaproteobacteria; order PS1; family Pseudothioglobaceae; genus Thiodubiliella. The sequence goes on from CALFDA010000094.1 coordinate 4,187, forward strand.
AGTATACGAAATCCAAGAAGAAAACGCAGATGAAGTTGATGCACTAGAGATGGAACAGGCAAATTTTGAGTGGCACGATGACGAACAAGTAAATACTAATACATCTCATAAAAAAGCAACACAGAAAGTTTTGGAGGCTTTCACGGCAAATGGCGGCAAATTAGTATTGTATTTTGACTATGATTCTGCTGATATATATCCAGTCACTAAACAAGAGATTGAAAAACATATTGATTTTATGCAGACCAATCCAGATATTAACTTACGTTTAGAAGGACATGCAGACGAACGTGGCACACGTGAATACAATTTGGCCTTGAGTGAGAATCGTGCGTTAAGCATTAAATCAGCCTTAGGAACTGAACTTGAGCATAGAATTGAAGTGGTTAGTTATGGTGAAGAAAAACCCGTTAGTACCAAACATGATAAAAATCGTCGTGTTGAATTTATTTACGAATAAAAAAGACTTTAATTGCATAAGACTCAAAACAACCCCAGAATCACAAAAACATAGCAAAGTGTGTTATGTTGATAAAAAACAAGTATGTCCAATATACGCATATTTCTGAAAAGCAATTTAGACAGATAATTTTGTTGTTTTTCTAAGGATTTGAGTGCAACTCAAATCCTTCACTTAACAAAACAATCAACAAATATTTAATGGCTATTAACATAAGAATTACACATTGAGGCA
>CALFDA010000095.1 GCA_937950605.1 uncultured PS1 clade bacterium
AGGCTGAGGGTTGTGTCCTTTTAGGGAATGCTTATAAGTACGGTAACGGCGTTAAACAAGATTACTCTCAAGCAAAACAACTTTACGGCAAGGCTTGTGATTTGGGAGTTCAACTAGGTTGTGATGGGTATAAAATATTAAACGAGAAGAGTTATTAGGCTTATAAATTGCACTTATAGGCTAATTATTATTTTGCTGTTTTAGATTAACCGCAGCTAATAACGATTTCACTTGTTTATGGCTAAGATAATCAATTTGATTTGCTCGCAGACTATTTGGCAGGCGAATTTCACCAAAACGAATACGAATCAGGCGCGATACTTTAAAATTTAGCGCTTCCCACAAACGCCTTACTTCACGCTTGCGCCCTTGTTTTAAAACCACCTTATACCAACGATTAGCCCCTTGCCCGCCGGCAGTAACTACATGCTTAAATTTAGCAAACCCGTCTGCTAAATCGATGCCGTCGGTGAGTTGTTTTAAATCTTGTGGCTTAACTTGCCCCAACACGCGCACTGCATATTCACGCTCAATTTCAGAGCTTGGGTGCATCAACCGATTAGCCAATTCGCCATTATTTGTGAACAACAATAAGCCCGAGGTGTTTAAATCTAGTCGTCCTATCATCACCCAGCGTGAAGTTTTAGGCAAAAAATCAAATGCACTTTTTCGCCCTTGTGTATCTTTATTTGAGCAAATAACCCCTGCTTGTTTATTGAGCATAATAACCTTGGTTTGTGTTTCTTGATAGCGAGTTAGATTAATTTTGCGCCCATCAATCTTAATATTATCTGTTATTTTTGCTTTATCACCAAGGTTGGCGGTTTTATTGTTGATTTCAATACGTTTTTGCTCAATTAGATGCTCTACCCAACGACGAGAACCATAACCTGCACCAGCAATTAATTTTTGTATTCTATCCATGAAGAATATCAACAAACCTCTCGAATTCAATATAGGATTTAGGATTGCGATTTTGTTCTCTAGTTTTCTTAATAAAGGGCTTGGACTGTTTATAAATTGCAATAATCATAGATTTTTGTGATTGTTTAATCATTTCAATATCATAAATGCCTGCACTCACGCCAACGCTGATATTTTCGTAATAATTAAGTAAATTTCTAATGGCTATTGCCTCATCATCATGTTTATGTTTTGGATTAGCATAAATAGCCACATCATCGTCTTCGCTATTATGAATTTCAAGTAGAATTTTCATTCCTTCTTTCAATAAATCATCTTCCAAATCTTGCATTAACAGCGAAATGGTCTTATCTTTTTTAGCGGTTTCTCTTTGTTTTTTAATAGACAACCATGCAACAAAAACAGCCACTATTAAAGTGGCTGTTTGTATAAATTGAAAAATTAAAGTTGTATTACTCCAATCCATTTGTGCCTTCTTTTAAAATAGCCACGCTCATCTCCTTCTTAATTTACGATTGCCATTGTAGCATAGTTGTAATTTAAGTCAATAAGTAATGCCCATCGCTTCCCTAACTTCTGCCATTGTTTCTTTAGCAACATTACGCGCCTTTTGCGAACCATCATAAATAATCTGCTTAATATGGCTTGGATCAGAGTGATATTTGGCAATACGCTCTTGTATTGGCAACAATTCTGCTTGAATGCTGTCAATGATTGGTCGTTTACACTCAATGCAACCTATTTGCGCTTTTGTGCAGCCCTCTTTTACCTGATTGCAAGTTTGAGTATCCGAATACACCTGATGTAGTTGCCAAACAGGACATTTTTTTGGATTGCCTGCATCGGTTAATTTAATGCGTGCTGAATCAGTTGGCATGCGCCTAATTTTTGCTTCAATATCGCTAGCACTATCGCGTAGAGAGATTGTATTGTTATAAGACTTGGACATCTTTTGTCCATCTAAACCCGGCATTTTTGGAGATGTAGTAAGTAAAGACTCTGGTTCGGGCAAAATAATTCTACCAACACCTTCAATATATCCCAACAGTCTTTCCCTATCCCCCAAAGTGATATTATTTTGCTCTTTTAACAATGCTTGTGCTTTAACCAAAGCCTGAATATCGCCTTTTTCCTGATAGGCTTTGCGCAATGCTTGATAAGACTTAGATTGCTTTTTGCCCATTTTGCTAATGGCAATTTGTGCCTTTTCTTCAAAATCAGCTTCACGTCCATAAGTATAATTAAAGCGTCTTGCAACTTCACGCGTTAACTCAACATGTGCAACTTGGTCCTCACCCACAGGTACTAAACCTGCTTTGTAAATCAAAATATCCGCGCTTTGCAATAAAGGATAGCCCAAAAATCCATATGTTCCCAAATCTTTGGTTTTGAGTTTTTTTTGCTGATCTTTATAAGATGGCACACGCTCTAACCAAGATAGTGGCGTGGTCATTGATAACAACAAATGCAATTCTGCGTGTTCAGGGACTTTTGACTGCACAAAAATTGTTGAAGTATTAGGGTTAATGCCGACTGCTAGCCAATCGATTATCATCTCTATAACATTAGATTCAAGATCAATTTTGTCAGAATAATGCGTAGTAAAAGCATGCCAATCTGCAACAAAAAAATACGAATTGTATTCATTTTGCAGAGATAGCCAGTTTTTTAAAACTCCATGATAATGCCCCAAATGCAGATGCCCTGTTGGTCTCATGCCCGATAAAACTCTATTTTCAACCATATAATACTTTTAATCCTTCTATTACTAAATTTTGATAATATTCGCCTTCTTCAATGTTGATGATTTGTTGCCCGCCACCTGTAATTAAGATTTTCCCGTCAAATGCTCCACAACGTTTTGCAATCATATCACGCAACATGTGACGTGTGCCTAAATGCCATGACTTTTGGCTGTCTTTGCCTATAAAAGTTTTACAGGCTTGTAACCGAAAAAGCCCTGGCGCAATACCACCATCAATGTGTCGTTTATCACGCACTTTGTCGATAGTAACAAAGGTGCCAATATCAACCAACATAAAATCTTGCTCTGGATGCCTATCATACCCTGCTACAATCCCCAAAAAACGATCGACCCCTAACTGCGCTAAATCATAGTCAAAATACAAATCTCTATGAGGTTTAGGTTTAACAATTATGGGATTAAAAAAATATTTGATAATGTCGTGGTTTTCTACACAGGCAATAATACTAACTTGATGTTGTGGTATGACACTAGGTTGAAAATCTTGAATATTAACGCTTTTATAGCACTCATCAATTCTCCAATCAATATTGCTACTACCAATATCAACAAACAAAGTTTTTTTATCCAATAGGGACATCTAGTAGTGATTTGTTTAAATATAGATGTGTCAAAATACTTGCTATATATCCTAGTGCAATCACTGGCATCCATTTTAGGTGTGAGACAAATGTATATATTCCTTTTGATTGCCCCATAAGCGCAACCCCCGCTGCAGAACCAATAGACAATAAACTACCCCCTACACCAGCCGTCAAAGTAACCAATAACCATTGACCCAAAGACATATCAGGATTCATTGTTAATACAGCAAACATAACAGGAATATTATCAACAATTGCAGACAATATACCGATTAATATATTAGCATAAGTTGCGCCAAGTGCTACATACATAACCTCTGATGTCAACATCAAATAACCGATAAATCCCAAACCACCAACACTAGCAATCACCCCAAAAAAGAATAAAAGCGTATCCCATTCAGCATTAGCGATTTTTTTAAAAATATCAAACTCATCCTCCACGGTTGAGCAAGGCAAGGATTTATGGCGTATGAAATATCCCGCAATCATTAAATAACTTAAGCCCATCATCATGCCCATCGCAGGTGGTAAGTGCAATAAATTATGGAAACTTACTGCAGTAATGATTGTTAGTGCAAATAAAACAACAATTGTAATACCGCCTGTCTTGACTGTAATTTTCCTCTCTTGAGTTGTTATAGTGTCATTTTTAATAGCAAAGTGCATAATAGTTGCAGGCACGATAAAATTGACTAGCGATGGGATAAATAAATCAAAAAATTGCTCAAATTCTACTAACCCTTTTTGCCAAACCATCAGTGTTGTAATATCGCCAAATGGGCTAAACGCACCACCTGCATTTGAGGCAACCACAATATTCACAAACGCAACAGAAACAAAACGAACATTTGAATGACCAACCGCCAAAACAACCGCGCCCATAATCAATGCTGTAGTTAAATTGTCAGCCACTGGAGAGATAAAAAACGCCAAAAATCCTGTTATCCAAAACAACTGCCTTAAGGTAAATCCTCTATTGATTAGACGCACTTTTAACGCATCAAAAACCTGTCGTTCACGCATTGCTTCTATGTAAGTCATTGCTACTAGCAAAAATAAAAATAGCTCGGTATATTCTAAGATATTATGACGAATCGCCGCCTCTGCGGTATTCTTAATGCCGTTCGAAGCATACACAATACCGATTAAAGCCCAAATAATGCCAGCAACTAAAATAACAGGTTTAGACTTTCTAAAACAGGTGAACTCTTCTAACATCACCAAAACATAGGCAACAACAAACAATAACAAAGATGTATAACCTACCCAGTGATTGGTTAAATCCAACATATTTGCTGTGTTGTAGTCAAATGTGTCAGCAAACACAAAAGCAGAAAAAAGCAGTGGCAACAACGCCCACAATTTGGTTAATTTCATAATTTTTTTACAATGAGGTTTTTTAACAATCAGCAAAATCAACCAATCCAAGTAGTTTGACTGCTCGACCTTTGATAAAAAGTGCTTGATTTTTCTCAGCGGTTTTAATCACACCAAAAGTCTGAGATTCTACCTGATTTAGCACTTTGCCAACAACTTTAGTTGTATCCTTTAATGTCAATTCGTCAAGTGGGGAGACTGCAAAATCACATTCAAATCGATATAATCTGCGTTTTGGTTTGCCTAAATAATGCACCCTAGCAACAACCTCTTGCCCAGGATAACAACCTTTAGTGAAACTAACGCCCACCTCGTTAATATCTAAATTCAAATCTTGGGGGATAAATTTTTCACTTGTTGCAAATGTTACCTGTGCATTATCAATTAGCGATGATTGATTACCAATTTCACTAAAAACCACTTTTGCATTTAGGGCAAACATTTTTAGACGATTATGCACCACTTGTTGCAAATCTGGGGCAAAATCTAGGTAAAAATCGCTCCCTCGTTTTTGTATCCAAATCAACGCAATAACACGCCCTTGATGTTGACAATAAGCATTCAACTGCCAAGTGCTATCGGTAATTTTATTAATATCGTTGGATAATTGCCCTTGCAAAAAAATCTGCGCATCTTTGCCGCTAATTTTAAGTTTAGGTGTTTTTGCTGACATGGCAAGAATTATACCACTCAATAGACAAAAACCGAGGGGAGCGAACCTCGGTTTTTAAAAATTATCAAAATATTTGTTTTAGCGCCATGCAATCATAGTAAGCAACATCGGCACAGATAACATCACATTAATACTTGATGCTAATGCCGCATTTTTCTTTGCAGTTACTATTTCGTCTTCAGAAGCAGACTTTATGCCTAAGATTTTTTGCTGATTTGGCCAAATAATAAACCACACATTAAACGCCATAATAGTCCCCATCCATGTGCCAACGCCAATTATTTGAGAACCTTGTGCTAAAGTAAACGCGTTAATAATGCCGTCCATACTGCGAGTCTGCAATGCTAATAGTACAAGACCTAAAACCCAAGTCACAGCAGCTGCCATACGAAACCACAACAAAGCTCTTGGTGCTACATATTTACCAATTGCCGCTGGACCTGGACCACCATTGTCCGCTAAAGCTTCGCCCATTGCTGGCACTTGCACAAAATTGAAATAATACAAAAGACCAATCCACACAACTCCTGCCGCAACATGTAACCATACTAACATTGCATAATATGTCATATTGCCCACATTGATAAATGATACAAAAACAATCGCTGCAATAATAAAACCCAAAAGAATTTTGCCTGTTATTGAATTGATAAAACCCATATCTTTCTCCTTTTACTTTGAGGGCGGTTATTATAATAGGTTATTTTGACTATTAACATCAAATTTTATGCCTGAATTGCCTGAAGTTGAAACCACTAAACTTGGACTTGAGAAACTTATTGTTAATCGGACAGTTCAATGTGTGTATTTGCATCGAGATAATTTACGCTGGGATATTCCTAAACATTTAGTGATAACACTAGCTCATCAAAAAATCAATAAAATACAACGGCGAGGCAAATATTTATTAATTAAGTTTGATGTGGGTGTTTTGATTATTCACCTAGGTATGAGCGGTTCAATCAAAGTCATAGACCAAGACACGCCACGTAAAAAGCATGACCATTTTGAATTAGTATTTACGCATGGAAAAAGTCTACGTTTGAACGATGCTAGGAGATTTGGTGCAGTATTATTTTCTAAAAATGGTTTGCATCCTTTGTTAGACAACTTAGGTGTTGAGCCATTAGAAGATTCGTTTGACAATCAGTATTTATATATCCATTCACGCAAAAAACAACAAAATGTCAAAGCATTTATTATGGATAGCAAAATTGTGGTCGGTGTGGGCAATATTTATGCCTGTGAAAGCTTATTTCGCGCTGGTATCAACCCTAAACGCAAAGCCGCTAACATTAGTAAAAAACGTTATATGATATTGACTCAACACATCAAAGAGATATTATCTCAGGCTATTAAAGCAGGTGGAACAACTCTACAAGATTTTTCTTCGGTTGAGGGCGAGCCTGGGTATTTCTCGCAAACTTTGTCAGTGTATGGGCGTGAAAATAAAACATGTACACAGTGCGGTAGTAAAATAACACGTATTGTGCAAAACCAACGCTCAACCTTTTATTGTAGACAATGTCAAATATGAGTAAAGAAGCTTTCGAAAGTAGTTGTGGCATCAATTCAGAACCTTTTGCCTTGCAAAACTTAGGCAATGTTATGGAACCTGAATTTAGTGAAAATTGCATTTTAATTATTGACCCAAGTATGCCGATTCATCATCGCGCCTATGCAGTGGTGCGTTATCAAGACGAATTGTATTTCCGCCAATATATCGAGCGTGGTAACCGTAAATTTTTGTTGCCACTCAACATACAACACGATGAAATTGAATTAAAAGGCGATTTTGAAACCATTGGTTGTGTCATACAACAAAAACAACGCAAACAAAAGCCTCTACACTATTATCATTTAAATCCCAAGACTAAAAACATGGATTTCGTTATCTCTGGAAAAGAGAAAATAAAAGAGAGAAAATAAAAGAGAGAAAATAATATGGAATAATCTTACACCTGAACATACTCATTGATGTTGAATGTTTGAGTTAATTTTTTTGGCGCATTTATGCTGTAATCCACAAAAATCAAGCAACAGGGCGGATACACCTTACGTCAATGATTTATAGATATTCGGGATAGCCTAAATAACAAATATAGTGCAATCTAACGCGACCCAGTTTACAGAAACTATTAAATCTCAAACTCCTCAATTGTTTTATATAAATCCACTAAATGTTTCTCATGAACTCGAAATCCAGTACCATGGTTTCTTGCACTTGTTCCTTTTTCATGTAATCTTAGATCAACTAATAACTGTTTATTCTCAAATTGATTTGGAAGTTCCTCCAGACAAAAATCTGGCTCTATCGTAATAAAAATACTCTATGCCGTCTCTCTTTTCAGTTTGAGCCTTTACCAATAATACATTTTTAACCTTTGCTTCAAATCTCTTTTGTACTTCTGATAATTGCCAAGTTGCTATAACTACTCCATCTATATGCCTAACTGATATATAGTCATCTTCAACATGTAAAAATAATCCAGCATTATTAGCCTTCATTTCTATAGTGTAGTATATTCCTTGTCTACCATTTTTATCTAAACTACCATATTTTTTAACAGCATCAAGAGGATTTATTTGCCAAGCTTTTTTGTTAAAGGTAAATAATGTAGTCATGCTATGACTATTTTCTCGTTGTGCTTTAAGTTCAATAGGACCAAAATCAGGAGAGTTTATATTATCTTCTTTTTTGCCCAATAAATGTTCTAGTGTATAACCTACGCCAGTAGGACCTTTTCTCAAAGTTTTAACAAATCCACGTCTCTTAATTTCTGATAGTTTATTTTTAATTTCATTAATATCCATACTATTTCCTAAAAATTACAATATATTCATTGAGCATGGTTTTTTTTGTTACACCAGATTTATTTGTTGGGGAATTTTTAAGGGGCATTACTTTGTTCAAAATATCTCTAACAAATATATTTTTAAAATTAAGCCCTAACATAGCAAAAAAATCAGCAGTTATTTGATCCATAGGAATTTGCACGCCTCCAACAGTTCTGTTGCCAACAACAAAACATACTCTGCCATTCTCATTGAGGTTCTTAACAACATTTTTTAAGGCATTAAGATAGCCATTAAAGAAATGTAAAACATCTTTTGCCCGTTTATCATTATTCAACTTTATTTTTTCTAAGGTATTTTGTAGAATTTCACTATTTTGAATATTTGGATTTATTTCTCCAACCTTACCAATAGACTCCTGATCTATTTTATAATCTATCTGACCAAAACTATTTAAATCTGATGTCCACTCTAAACCAAAACTTGAATATTCTCCATAAGCAACAGTAGTTCTACTATCTCCATATGGGGGAGATGTTATTACCAAATCATAATTTATTTTTTATCAATAGGTTTTTCTGAGTTGCACAACTGATGAGTCGACTTTGCCAAATGACAATTAGTTAAATCAAAAATATCTATTATGTCTTCGATATGTTGAAAAAATCTACCAAAAACATTGTTTGCTATATGATTAATCTTTTCTTTTTGAATTCTATATCTTTTAAATTCACCATTTCTGGTTAGAGATTGATCTCTGCATGTATATGCAAAACACACTATAAAAAAGTCCGAATAGATATAGTGATTGTTTTTTAAAACAAATCTAATTTTTCCAAGATCGTCTATAACAGATTCTTTATACCAATAGTCAATATTATTTATATCAGGAATATCTGTATTATTACCAGAAACTATATTATTTTTTAAATCATTAAATTCATTTTTTAATTTTTGTATATCAAAATTAGTGTTTTTTACTTTTGAAATTAATAAAGATAGAGGGTTAATATCAAAACCTATGGACTTATGTTGTTTTATGCTTGATTGTAAAAGAGTAACGCCACTACCGCAAAAAGGATCAAAAACTATATCATTTTTATTCGCATAATTATCAATTAAAAAATCAACCAAATTAGGGTGCAACATAGCTGGATACTTGTGTATCTTATGTCTACCGCTTGTAAGTTGGATACCACGAAATGATAAGTCCTCTTTAACTGTTCTTGTATACAAAAATTAAATCACAATGGATAAAATTGAGATTATATACTATTGTTACAAATTGAATTTATTTGCTTATTCTTCTGTAATTCAAAAAACAACGCAAACAAAAGCCTCTACACTATTATCATTTAAATCACAAGACTAAAAACATGGATTTCGTTATCTCTGGAAAAGAGAAAATAAAAGAGCAAAAATAATTTGTAGAAACCTGAGAACATTACAAAAAGTAATCTCATAATTATGGTAGTAATATTTGCCCTGTTTGATACATGTCACCTAAATCAAACTGTACTGTACGACTCGTGAATAAATAGATTTTGAAGTCTGCGACATTTCCTGCGACATTTCCGTCACCATTTATATAAATGGAAAATGCGGTTACTTTCGGAATGAACTGGGGGTATTCATCAAGTTTAATAAAATCATCTAGTCTGTTAATGTCGAAATTAATGAGACAGTTACTAAAATCTAATACATCATCTACGAAATCATGAATCCTATCTTTACCACCAATAGATGAATTATCATAAACAAAGGTATCTTTGCCAGTGCCACTCTCTATGTTATTAGTACCAGTACCACCTTTTATGATGTCATTGCCAGCACCGCCTTCTATGATGTCATTACCAGTATTGCCTTCTGCGTTGTCAATACCATCACCACCGTATATAGTGTCATCACCAGTGCCACTAGATATTCTGTCATGGCCAGCACCGCCGTATATAGTGTCATTACCAGCACCGCCGTATATAGTGTCAACACCATCACCGCCGTATATAGTGTCAACACCATCACCGCCCCATATGAGGTCATTACCAGCACCGCTATTTATTATGTATGCACCATCCTTATTAGGACGTATTGTGTCATCCTCATCACCATAGTTTAGTTCTGTTGGCTCTGGTGAGGGATATTGGTTTGTATTTGTGTTATCTGTTGGGTCTGGTGAGGGAGGGGGGGGTTGGTTTTTAACTTTGCCAAAAGTAGATCCAGAGCCAGATCCGCATCCAGACATAAAAACTGGCAACACAAATATTAACAAATATCGAAATATTCTCATATAGTTCAAAAACTAAAAATTTACCTAATCATAGTACTCAAACTTTTTGTAGCACTGGTTTTCAGTAGAGCACCATATTCTTTAACCTATTTGTAACATCATTGTTAAGGCGTTAAGCGCAAAATTCACGCTATCTTGTATGACTTGTTGGCGTTTTCCACTAAACTGCTGCACAGTAGTAGAGCACTTGTCCAAATGGCAAAAACCAAAACACACAGTGCCAACGGGTTTATCTAGCGTGCCACCTGTTGGACCAGCAATGCCCGTAATCGAAACGCCAATATCAGCATTAGAATTTTGCATAACACCGAACACCATCTCAAGTGCAGTTTGCTCGCTGACTGCGCCATAAGTATCTAAGGTGATTGGTTTTACCCCTAACATGTCTATTTTTGCATAATTACTATAAGTGATAAAACCCCTATCAAAATAATCAGAAGCACCGCTTTGACTAGTCAATAACGCTGCTAAATTGCCCCCTGTGCAAGATTCTGCCACAGCAATGGTAAGTGATTTTTGTTTTAATAACTCAATTAATTGTTGCATTTAAGTGCCACTTGAACAATTTCAAAAATATTTTTAGATAACTGTTTGCTATTGTATATTTTTTCTAATTGTTGTTTTTGCAAAACTTTCAATTCAGGGGTAAAGCGTTGCCAGTGATTATAAATTGCCACTAATCTTGCGCCAATTTGTGGATTGCTTGTATTGAGTTTGAGTATCACATCGGTAAAAAACTCATACCCAGATTGATTATGAAAATTTGTATAGTTATACCCAAAACTACCCACGACAGCACGCAGACGATTTGGCGTGTCGAAACAAAATAGTTCATGCTCCATTAATGCATGAATGCCCTCAACATCACACACATCACTAGACGCTATAATGGCAAAATACTTGTCCATAACTTGTGTGTCATTTTTAAATTGCTGATAAAAATATTCTAATACTTGATCTCTATAACTATTGTGAGTATTAGATAAAAGCCTTAGTGCAGATAATTTGTCGGTCATACACTCAGACACGATAAATTGCTGATAAACTAAATCCATCTCACCACTTTTACTTAGATAAAACAAACATCGATTTTTTAATGCCCTATCCCCTACTGATGCTGGAGTTATATCATAGGTTTGTTTGATATTAAGTAGTTGATAAGTCTCAAGCAACAAAGGTTTAAATCTTGTAACAATCTTTTGGATAAGTTGCTCGCGCTTGTTGTGGATATCAAACACATCAATCACATTTTGTTGATTATGTATAACACGCTCAGAAGGTAAAGTTAATAATTCTGCCACCAAAGCTTTATCTTGAGTGTTTTTAATCATTGATTGAATTGCATCAAAAAATGCATCTTCGTCGATTGTATTGGATTGCATAATCAATGATAGCCATAACTGTTGTGCATTGTCCCATTTAACAAAACTATCATTGTCATATTTGAGCAAAAATATTTTTTGTGCAACGGTTAAATCATCATTTAGCTTAATTGGTGCTGAAAATCCGCGCAACCAAGAAGGCGTGGGTGCTGATGTTATATTTTCAAACACAAAGATTTGTTGCTTGTCTTTAATAGTTAGCACGCCCTGCTCTAAGGTATCACCTTGATCATTAAATAGTGCAAATGATAGCGGAAAAAAGTACTCGGATTGCTGTTTAATGTTTGCTGTGTAAATACATTTAGACTCATCATATCGCGTTGCAACACTAACCTCGGGTGTGCCAGATGTGCAATACCAACGCATAAACTGCGTGAAGTCAAAATTATTAGCATCAGCCATAGCAGCAACAAAATCATCAATCGTAACCGCCTGCCCGTCATGACGCCCAAAGTATAAGGCTAAACCTTTTTGAAAACCTTTTTCGCCTAACAAGGTATGCATCATGCGAATCACCTCTGCACCTTTTTCATAAACTGTTGCAGTATAGAAGTTGCTCATCTCAATGTAGTATTCGGGACGCACAGGATGCGACATAGGTCCCATATCTTCGGCAAATTGATAGGTACGCAACATTTCTACATCAGTAATACGTTTGATTGAGCGTGAATGCAAATCTGCTGTAAATTCTTGGTCTCTAAAAACGGTTAAGCCTTCTTTTAAACTAAGTTGAAACCAATCTCTACAAGTTACACGATTGCCAGTCCAGTTGTGAAAATATTCATGCCCAATAATGGCTTCAATATTTATAAAATCGTCATCAGTGGCGGTTTTATTATCTGCCAAGATACAATCAGAATTAAAAATATTTAAGCCTTTATTCTCCATTGCACCCATATTAAAATCATCAACCGCAACAATCATATAAATATCTAAATCATATTCCAAGCCAAAACGTTGCTCGTCCCACGCAAAAGCACGTTTAAGTGCTTGCATTGCAAATTGAGTTTTGTGTATATTGTGTTTCTCGACATAAATCTTTAGTGCTACTGTTTTATCTGATAATGTTGTATAACTATCCTCTAAAACAGCAAAATCACCTGCCACCAAAGCAAATAAATAACAAGGTTTTGGTGCTGGATCATGCCAAGTTGCCCGACCCTTCGATTTCGCAACCAAATTGCCATTGCTAAGTAATATGGGGTATTTTTCATATGCTGCCTCAATATGCGTGGTGAATACGCTCAGCACATCAGGGCGGTCTAGATAATAAGTTATTTTGCGAAAACCATGAGACTCGCATTGGGTGCAAAAATTGCCACTAGACTTATATAAACCATCTAAACTGGTATTAGTTTGTGGATAGATTCGCGTCTTAACTTCCAAAACAAAACGCTCGGGTAAATCTTTTAACAATAAACCATCTTCAGCCATCTCGTAATTAGGTTTAACCCCATTCACCAAAATAGCAATCAACTCTAAATCAACGCCATTTAAAAATAATTGAGATTCTGGGGTTTGTAGTGCTGGATTTTGATAAAAATCAATTTTTGATGAAACTAAACTTTCATCTTCAGCTAAATAAAAATGTAGTTCGGTGGTGTTAATTAGATATGCACTAGGTTTATAATGTTTGCGATGAATCGCTTGTAGTTGGGTCATATTTTCAAAATCCTATTGATAATTTTTATTGGCATTTTTAAGTCATTGTATTTAGCGTTAAACACTAATGCCATCAAGGCTGTAATTAGGTTCGCTAGTATATCATTTGTCTAATGTGTGTCTGTTATTATTGACATCTGTAAAACTAAGTGCAAACAACATTAAATGAAAATTTCTGTATAAAAATACAATAAAAACACCCCTATAAACAGACGATAAACCACAAAAGGCATCATACTCATTGCCTCTAACGCTTTGATAAAAAAGACAATGGTAATATATGCACTAATACTAGAGATAAAAAAACCTAACGCCAATAAAGCCACATTAACCACTGGTTGTTGATAAATATCAACCAATATCAACAAAACAGAAAGCGTAATAGCA
>CALFDA010000096.1 GCA_937950605.1 uncultured PS1 clade bacterium
TTTGAGAAATTTTATCTAATAACCTTAAGGCAATCTAAAATTCTCCTGTTGCGCCAGCCTGTTGAATGGCGTTAATTATGTCCTGAACAGCGGTTGCTTTTTTAAGTAATTCGGGTGGCAATGGTGCGCTGCCATAAATCATAGGATTCATATCTAAGGTATAAATCCATTTTTGCCCTTGTTTATCTTCAAGCACCGCAAGACGACAAGGCAAATATGCTGAAAACGCATCTGAATACTCAACCATTTGCATTGCTGTTCTAGGTGAGCAATATTGATAAATTTTTAGATAGCGTTGTTTTTCACCTGTTTGTAACTCAACCATTTCTGAAAGTGGCAACATACCTACTGAGCGAATACTGCGTTCTATTGCAACAGATTCCATTGCTTCTTCTATATCTTCATTTGATAGGTCTTTATCAACTAGAACACGCACAGTAGAGGCTATAGTAATGTCTTTGGTGTCAAGCAATCTATTCATCATCGGTATATAGACTTTTTCCATTGCATCTGGGTGTAATGTTGGTGCAAACATTTCGCTAATGACTTTGGTAGTTATGCCATATTGTATTTGCAACAAGACCATATAATAAAGTGCGATTGCGCCAATAACCATCAATATGCTTTTAACTACACTCATTTCATCTCCTGACTTATTAAAAACGGATTTTATTCTATACGCTGTATTATGTTAATACAAGTATATTATCACGCCATAATAAAATTTATACAACCCGCATGCCGTTTAGAACGATGTTAGTGAGACTAACGACACCGACAATTTTTCCGTTGTCTATTACTGGACAACGAGATAAACTAAGTTGAGTTAAGAACCTAGCGCAATATCGAATCTCCATATTAGGATGCACAGAAATAACAGGTTTAGTCATAATCTCATAGGCATTAACGCGCTCTAATGAGCGACCTTCTGCAATAACTTTAGCAGCAATATCAGCAATTAAAACCACGCCATATTCATCATGTTCATGGGCTTTGTCAATGACCAACATTTTGGTTTTTTTATGCTGCATATCGTCTAAGGCATATTGCACAGTGCTTTTACCGTCAATAATATCTACTTCTTTCCACATTACATCTTTTACTAACATTGGGCTTGTCATAGTTTTCTCTCCACAGTTGTCTCTAATGCTTTTATTTGATGATCCACACCAACAGCATCTTCCACATCAATCTGAAAGGCGATACCTTCTTGATCATCACGGTTGAATTCTCCTGCTTTGGCAACACTTTCTAAAATTGATCTAGCAAGGTGTTGTTCTACAAGTAATAATAAAACATCTCTTGGGGTGTCCATACTTAAACCTAAAAAAGTTCTATTGTGTTTTAACCCTTCTCCTCGTGCTTGAGAGATAATAGTTGAACCAGTCGCCCCTTCTTTTCTTGCTGCGTCTATAATTTTATCGGTTTTATTGTGATTAACAAAGGCAATAATTAATTTAAAGTGCATTTTATTTTCTCCTATTTAAAAATTCTGTAATTTGCGCATAAGCCAATACACTCATTATTGGAAATAACGAGGCAAAAGCAATAAGCCCAAATCCATCAATCATTGGGTTTCTGCCTTCAATTGTACCTGCTAATCCCAAACCTAGCGCAGCAACTAAAGGCACAGTAACAGTAGAAGTAGTTACACCGCCTGAATCGTATGCCAAGGCAATAATATCTTTAGGTGCAAAATAAGTTTGTGCTAATACCACAACATAACCAACAATAATAAAATAGTGAATAGGTAGCCCAACCACAATCCGATAACTGCCTAAAGCGATACCAACTGCAACACCAATTGCAACGGCAATGCGTAGCGACCAAGCTTTAATTGATCCGCCTGAGACCTGATTGGCTTTAATAGCAACTGCTAACAATGAGGGCTCGGCAATAGTAGTAGAAAAGCCAATCGTAAAGGCAAAAATATAGACCCAATAATAAGCCTTCCAATTTGCATTATCACCAATAAAAATAGGGTTAGTAAGTTGGTTTGCCATTAATTTTCCTAGCGGAAAAAGCGTCTGTTCTAAACCCATAATAAAAAATGTTAATCCAATCCATACAAAAATAAAACCAACAAGTACTTTTTTTAAATTTGGGATTTTTTGTCTTAGGATTAAAGTTTGAAAACCAAATAACACTAAGGCAATAGGGGCTATATCCCAAAGCATACTAATAAAGGGCTGTAATATGCTCACCATAATATACCAAATATCATAACCGCCACAATCGGCAACAAAGAAGCGATTGCAATCATGCCAAAACCATCAGTCATTGGATTTCTGCCACGAATTGAACCAGCTAAGCCAACACCTAGCGCGGTAACTAAAGGCACAGTAATAGTGCTAGTAGTAACGCCACCAGAATCATAAGCGATGCCGATAATATTATCGGGCGCAAAGGCTGTGGTAATAATAACTAATAAATAACCACCGATAATTAAACGTGTTAGCGACCAGCCTTTGATAATGCGTAACACCCCTAATAACACCGAAAATCCAACTGATATGGCAACCGTATAACGTAGCATTTGCGCATAAGAATCCCACTCTGTTGCCTTTATTGAACCGCCAAGTTGTGCGACATTAGCGGCTTCATTGGCAACCGCAATGAGTGCAGGTTCGGCAACTGTGGTGCCAAATCCAAGCGCAAAGGCAAAGATTAGTAACCACGTGATTGAGCCTTTTTTAACAAAGGCAAACGCGAGTGCTTCACCGATTGGGAAAAGTCCTAAATTCAAGCCATATACAAACAAGGTTAAACCAAGCAAAATAAATCCTGTTCCAAGTGCAATATTGGCAAAATCTGGAATCCCTTGTTGC
>CALFDA010000097.1 GCA_937950605.1 uncultured PS1 clade bacterium
GGATACTTTGCTTGATGGTAGGCTAATTTGGAATGAGAAAAACTTAGGAAATAACTTAGAGCAAATTTAATCTGACAGATGTCTTGAGATTTTTAGTTGCTACAGATGTCTTGATTTTAGAGGTGGTGTTGGGTTGGGTTGCTGCAATTAATAACAAGCCAGCAACAACGCCTAACAAAACCTTTAAGTGTTTGACTATTTGCTAACGCTCATCGTATTCTCTAATCTTACAACACATCTCGCAATGCTCAATATTTCCACTAATATAGAACGCACAATCGCTACATTCCTTATTCAAATTCATAGCAATCCTCCTGATAACAAAACAAATAAAATATTAGCAATAAATAATATAATAAACGCATAAACAATGTTCTTATTATTTATTTTTATATTATCAATACAGACCACAATTAACGAATACTGTCTAAGGCCATATCTTTTAGTTTTTTCCTAGCATTCTTTTTAATGTACTATCTTTGTCAATCACATGATGTTTAATCGTGCCAACAATATGCAAAACAATTGCAACCACCATTGTCCAACCTGCAATTTCATGAGTCTCATGCATAAAACCAGCAATTTCTGCATTATGCGGAATGGCTTTTTCAGTTACGGGGTCAAATTGCGCTGCGACAATTTCCAAACCAAATATTGAAACACCACGCCCAAGCTTGACATAATAAAACCTGAAATTGGCATGATAATCGTTGCAATAATAAGCGCCCAATGCACTATTTTTGCCAAATTGTGTTCAATCGCCTTATAAGCCCTAACTGGTTGTGGCCAACCATTGACAAAACGCCAATAAATCCTAATTACAATAACTGCAAAAATCAAAACCCCGATTGACTTATGAATCGGATACAGTGCAAAAACTTCATTCTCATTCATATAAATGCCAACAATTGTCAGTGCAATAATAGTTATCCCTACTATCCAATGCAAAAATATTGTCAAACCAGATAATTTATGTCTTGTATCTCTCATAATTCTCTCCTTTTTTAGATTAACATTATAATTTTTTCACTCATATTGCTCGTATAGTCTAACCTGAACAACGCAAAAAAATCTAATTTTTGGCAATTAAAAAATTAATTATTAAAAACAAACTTTTATCATACACAAAATTTAGCAACTTGGTAGATGTGGGTATATAATGACGCATAAACTCAGGCTTTGACACACAATTTTGGCAAGTTGCTATAGGTTATTTAAGCGAATGCAATGCTATTTTTAACATTTTAATATTCGGTGCCCATGATACAAAAAATTCATACTGTAATTTTAGAAAAGGCATTAAATCATTTGTTGAAAACACAGCAAATTGATATTAACGCCTTGGAAAACAAAACCATATATTTTTCTCTGCAAGACTTACCCATAGAAGTCAATTTTATTTGCGCCAATTCACGTATTTTTGTTACTAGTGAAAGCGCTAAAAGGGCGACCGATGTTGATGTTAAATTGCAACTAGAAAGTTTTTTGGCTCTGATTCGCGGAAAAAATTTAACTGATTTGCTAAGACAAGACAAAATTGTTGTTCATGGCGATATTAAAACCGCGCAACTGCTATTTGACTTATTGCAACAAGTGGAGTTTGATTTTGAAGAAGAGTTATCTAAATATACAGGCGACATTATTGCCCATCAAGTAGGCAAAATTGTGAAAAAAGTTCAAAGTACTAAGAATCCTCTAGACCTTATTAAAGACAAAACTGTTAACTTATTTGTTGCACCAAAACGGTTTCGCTAATGCGTAATTTTGTTAGACTTATTGCTATTTTTCGCATTATTATGCGCTATCGCATTGATGTTTTATTGCTTTCAACCAAGTTTTTCAAGCGTTATAAACCGCTGTTATATCTCTCGCCTTGGCACTATATTCCTAATAAAAAACTCACTAGAGGGCAGCGCATTCGTTTGGCACTTGAAGAATTGGGTCCGATTTTTATCAAATTCGGACAAGTATTATCTACGCGTCGCGATTTATTGCCTGAAGATATTGGTAATGAGCTCGCTAAATTGCAAGATAGTTGCCCTGCTTTTGATGGCGAGCAAGCTAAAACTATAATTGAGAAATCCTTAGGCAGTGAAATCAATAAGCTGTTCAAAACGTTTAATGTTGAACCACTTGCTAGCGCTTCCATTGCCCAAGCACATACTGCTATTACTCATCAAGGTGATGAGGTTGTTATCAAAGTAGTGCGTCCTAATATAGAACAAATCATTAAACGCGATATTGCATTAATGTATGACATAGCGAGGTTTATTAACAAATATCCGATTAGTAGGAAAATACGTCCAAATGAGATTGTTGCTGAATTTAAGCAGATTATTCTAACTGAGTTAAATATGCTTAAAGAGGCACAAAATGCAACGCGGCTACGCCAAAATTTTAGTGATTCCGAGTTGCTTTACGTACCGAAGGTGTACTGGGATTTATGTAGCGAGAATATATTAACAACAGAGCGCATTTATGGCACGCCAGTGGGCGATATTGCCAAACTCAAAGCTGATGGAGTTGATCTTAAAAGGCTTGCAGAAAATGGTGTTATTATTTTCTTTACCCAAGTATTTAAGCATAATTTTTTTCATGCTGATATGCATCCCGGTAATATTTTTGTCGAGTCAAAAGGACGCTATATTGGTGTTGATTTTGGCATTATGGGTGTATTAGATGAATCAGATAAGGACTTTTTAGCAGATATGCTTTTGGCATTTTTTAATCAAGACTATCATGGTGTTGCCAAAGCCTATATTGAATCAGGTTGGGCAAGTCCAACGACAGATGTTTATGCTTTTGAACAAGCGATTGGCAGAATTTGCGCCCCGATGTTTGAAAAGTCTTTGGAAGAAATTTCATTCGGACAAGTGCTTATGGATTTAATGACTGAGGCAAAGAATTTTGATATTAGTGTCCAACCACGATTATTATTACTAGACAAAACGCTGTTAAACATTGAGGGTCTGGGCAGACAACTTTATCCTAAACTTGATTTATGGGCAACAGCAAAACCTTTTTTACAAGACTTAGTAGAAGAAAAACACAGCATGAAAAGCACCATTAAAAAACTTAAAGAAAAAACGCCAAAAATTCTACAAGAGATTCCCGAGTTACCAGAATTAGTAATTAATGCGCTTAAGCAAATAGATAAAATTAATCACATTGATAACATTTATAGCAAACAAACCGATGCGATTGTTGAGCAATTAAAAAACAATAGCAAAAAACAAACAGCGACTATTTTTGCAGGGGCGTTGTTGATTCTTTCGGGTGTTCTAGCAGTCAACAAGTTATGGATTGCCGCTAGCATTAGCATCACACTTACTTTGATATTTTGGTTTAAATCAGCTAGTCATTAATTTAGCCAATTGCTTTTATTTAACTAGATTTTTCTTAAAACCCTGATTATTTGTGCCATTAAGCACAATTCGTTTGATGCACAAAACGCCCTAGTATTCTAGCAAATCAATATAATTTAGTATAATTTCGCTATGGTATTGCAATTATTCAAGTATAGAGTTAATTTTCTTATACACTCTTTTAGCAGAATTGCCATCTATATGCTGGTGAAACATATTTTGTATTTTGTTGTATTTGTCTTTATTATAGTTGCCGTTAATAACATCAAGCATAGCATGCATCAACTCTTGATGGTTATTTAAGCGCTTGCTCGGTATATGGCTATCGAAGTCAACCAAGAAACCACGCATTTGCCGAAAATTGTGATAATCTGGCGTGTATATTAAGACAGGTCGATTAGTGATTAAAAATTCATATATTAGTGATGAGTAGTCTGAAATCAATACATCTACACCAACCAACTCATCATAAACATCATTATATTCTTGATGATATGAATCAGATATAAAAATATTAGAAAGTGTATTATCTAAATTCTCAAAAGTTTTATCAAAATGATGTGGTCGAACAATAAGAGCGCAATTATGTTGTAACAAAAAACTATTCATTTTTGCAAAATCAATGTCCATATCCCAAGATTGTTCGTCTCTCCAAGTCGGGGTATAGGCAAAAATAGTAGTAAAATCTCGCATCTTAGGGCTTATATTTTGAATAATATGCTCTCGGTTAGTCTTATCAGAAAATAAA
>CALFDA010000098.1 GCA_937950605.1 uncultured PS1 clade bacterium
CATGCAGACCCTGCTAGGTTAGCAAGTATTGAGTTGATGCTAGTGGAGCAGATGGTGCAAGACTTGATTTTGGCAAGTGCTAATGTCACTATCAAGCAAGAGACATTTGAGGAGGTTACGAAGCGGTGATGGGGGTTGAAATAGGTGTCAAAATGGCATTTCGTTATAATAAAATGTTAAAGCAAAACACGGCACACGGCAGATTTAATCAAGCAAAAAACTAAAATCCAGATAAGACCCTGCATTGAAATCAACTACAAATCAATGAAATAGTTATTCAACAATGGAAAAGTTGTGATTATGACTCTTAAAATTCAGAAAACTAGTTAGATGCTAAAAGTTTGCTTGCTACGAACAAAAAATGATTGTTAAAGAGTTTAAAAAACTTGTATTTTGCCTAAAACACCAGCTTTTTGGCACTTATGCGTTTAGTATTCCTGAAAAGCGAAAATATGTTTTTGTTGGCAAGTCGTTGTGTGTAAGCATATTTTTTGTTTCAAAACCAGCGTTATAAATATTAAATGCAAAAAACAGGCAACATTCAAAAAATGCATGTTACGCTTGATGGCGAAAATGCGCGCTACCAACTGCCAATCGGTAATGACTTAATAGATATGAATGCGTTGATGGAACGAACCATATCGTTGAAATTTAATGGCAAAATTATTTGCTCAAATTGTGGTGCTCTGACACGAAAAAGCTATGCGCAAGGATTTTGTTATTCTTGCTGTCAAAACCTAGCACGTTGCGATTTGTGCATTATGCGTCCTGAGACTTGTCATCATCATCTAGGTACTTGTCGCGAATCAGCATGGGGCTTGGAAAATTGTTTTACTCCGCATATTGTTTATCTCGCTTTATCATCGGGTGTTAAAGTTGGCATTACCCGCAAAAACAATACACCTAGTCGTTGGATAGACCAAGGAGCCATAGCTGCATTACCAATACTTGAAGTAGACACACGGCTTAAATCTGGAAAAATCGAACATGCCTTAAAAACACATGTTAATGATAAAACCAACTGGCGAAAAATGCTGAAAAACGAGGTAGAGCAAGCTAATCTTGTTGCTGTAAAGAAGCAATTATTGCCAAAAGTCTTTGAACTAAGTACAAATTTAGATGCTACAACACTAAATGACGAAGTGCTAAAAATCAACTACCCCGTAGTAGAATATCCAAGCAAGATAGTGTCGTTAAATTTTGATAAAACGCCTGAGATTAAGGGTGCTTTACAAGGTATAAAAGGTCAGTATTTATTGTTAGATTGTGGTGTTATTAACATTAGAAAATTTAGTTCATATAATATTACGTTAACATTGAAATAACACATGGATCAACTACAAATACAAGATATTGAAGTGGGTACAGGTAGGGTTTGTAAGGCTAGAGACACTGTATCTGTGCATTATACAGGGTGGCTAACTAATGGCAAAAAGTTTGATTCTAGTGTTGATAGAAATGAGCCTTTTGAATTTAAGCTTGGATTAGGACAAGTAATTGATGGTTGGGATATGGGCATTGAAGGCATGCTGGTGGGAGGCAAACGTAGGCTGGTCATTCCGTCAAAATTAGCATATGGAGAATTTGGTATGGGTGTAATTCCCCCTAGCGCAACCCTTATTTTTGATGTGGAGTTATTAGACATTAAATAATCAAAGAAGTAATGAATAAGGATTTTCCACGAATAAAAAGATTGCCCGAATATGTTTTTGCAATCACTAATAAACTAAAAGTTGAGGCTAGGTCTCGTGGCGAAGATATTATCGATTTTGGTATGGCTAATCCCGATCAACCCACACCCGAACACATTGTGGAAAAATTAGTGGAGGCGGCGCGTCGTAAGGATACACACCGTTATTCCGTTTCTCGCGGTGTTCCGCGTTTAAGGTGCGCTATCTCAAACTGGTACAAAAGACGTTTTGATGTTGTTATTAACCCAGAAACTGAGGCGATTGTTACCATTGGCTCAAAAGAGGGATTGGCAAATTTAGCGCAAGCAGTTGTTGGTAGTGGGGATACCGTCTTGGTGCCTAATCCCGCTTATCCAATTCACCCTTATGGATTTATTATTGCAGGTGCTGATATTCAACACGTGCCTTGTGGTCATAAAGATGATTTTTTTGTAGAGTTAGAGCGCTCTATCAAAAACACTTTTCCAAAACCAAAAATGTTGGTGCTTAATTATCCGTCTAATCCAACTACCGAATGTGTAGAACTAGAGTTTTTTGAACGAGTTATTAAGGTTGCCAAAGAGCACAAAATCTGGGTGGTGCAAGATTTAGCTTATGCAGATATTGTGTTTGATGGCTATGTGGCACCAAGTATTTTGCAGGCAAAAGGCGCTAAAGAGATTGCTGTTGAATTCTTCTCTTTGTCAAAAAGTTACAATATGCCAGGTTGGCGGGTTGGTTTTATGGCAGGTAATTCAACTTTGGTAGAGGCACTTGCTAAAATCAAGTCTTATTTAGATTATGGCATGTTCATTCCCATTCAAGTAGCGGCAATTGAAGCACTAGAAGGGGAGCAGACTTGTGTGCAAGAAATTGCGCAAATGTATCAAGATAGGCGTGATGTTTTGTGTGAAGGGTTAAATGCCATTGGTTGGCGAATCGTGCCACCTAAAGCCACAATGTTTGTTTGGGCAAAAATTCCCGAGTTTTATCAAGCAATGGGTTCGTTAGAATTTACCAAAAAATTGATTAAAATAGCAAAGGTTGGTGTATCCCCTGGTATAGGGTTTGGTGAATATGGTGATAAATATGTGCGCTTTGGCTTGATTGAAAACGAACATCGAACCCGTCAGGCTGTTCGTGGTATTCGTGAAATGTTTAAACAGGATGGTTTGTTATGAAATTTTCTGCTCAAGAATTTTCCAAATTGAAAAACAAGCGTTTGACGTTGCTTGGCATGTCAGGTGTTGGAAAAAGCCATTTGGCAAAATTGTTTGCTCTTGATGATAATTGGTATCACTATTCTGGAGATTATCGTATTGGTACTAAATATCTAAGTGATGATATTATCGAAAACATCAAGCAAAAAATTAGCCGAGATGCAAGTTTGGCAAAATTGCTAGATAGCATTTATATTGGTATTAGCAATAGTGTTAATTTTGACAATATGTCCTTAATATCTGATTTTTTAGGCAAAGTTGGCAACCCTGAGCAAGGAGGATTACCTATTGATGAATTTTGCAGGCGACAAGTGCTACATCGAGAGGCTGAAATTAAAGCCATGTTAGATGTACCTAGATTTATTGAAAAATCTCAACAACAAGGTTATAACCACTTTATCAATGATGCGGGTGGTTCTTTGGGTGAACTAGACGATGACAGAGTGTATGAAACACTTGCTAAACATACGTTAATTCTTTATATGAAAGCGAATAAATCCAGCGAATCTGCATTGATTGAACGCGCACAAACACACCCAAAACCTCTATATTATCAGCCTGAATTCCTCAAACGTCAGCTTGGTATTTACTTGCAAGAGAATCATTTTGATTATGTTGCACAAATTAATCCAAATGCTTTTATGCACTGGATTTTTCCGCGTTTGCTTGAATACAGAAAACCCAAATATGAAAAAATTGCAAAACAATATGGATATATCATCGATAGCGAGCAGTTATATCAATGTAGAAGTATTGATGAAGCGTTGGAGTTAATTCAGGAGGAATAATGCCATTAATTGCACACTCAGATCTGCCTTCTTTTGAGCGCCTTTCCCAAAAAGGTGTGTTGGTTTTATCAAAAGAACGTGCCAACACGCAAACAATTCGTGAACTACACATCGGATTGCTTAACATGATGCCAGATGCAGCACTTGAGGCAACCGAGCGCCAGTTTTTTCGTCTTATTGGATATTCTAATCAAATTGCGCAGTTTTATTTACACCCTTTTACGTTGCCTTCTATTAAACGTGGTGAAAAGGCACAATCGCACATCGATAAATACTACAAAAAATTTGATGCTATCAAGGTGCAAGGATTAGATGCTTTAATTATCACTGGCGCATATGTTGAAGACGCAGATTTAACAAAAGCACCTTTTTATCAACATCTTAAGGAAGTAGTTAATTGGTCGTATGATAAAGTTACCTCAACACTTTGCTCTTGCTTGGCGACACATGCCGTATTAGAATTTTTATACGGACAAAAACGCCAAGCCATTGGTAAAAAATGTTGGGGCGTATTTCCACATCAGGTGTTAGACCAACGCCATCCGTTGATGAGAGGTGTTGATACGCGTTTTGATGTGCCGCACTCTCGATATAACGAAATCTCAGAAAGTCAGTTTGATGCTGCTGGAATTAAGATTTTAGTTAATAGCAAGGTTGGCGTACACCTAGGTGTGAGCGAGGATTTATTAAGAATTGTGTTTTTTCAAGGACACCCAGAATACGATACCATCAGCCTTTTAAAAGAATACAAGCGAGAAATTACTGTATATTTGAACAAGAACAGAGGGGATTATCCGCCATTTCCTAAAAATTATCTAGGCGAGCAAAGTAAGGCTATTTTGAACGAATTTAAAACCAAACTTTTATCTAGCGAATTTTCAATTGAAGATTTTCCTGAAACTTTAATTGCTCAAACACTAAACAACACTTGGCATAATACAGTTAGAGGTATTATCAATAATTGGATAGGATGTGTCTATCAGGTAACGCATGAGCAAGTAAATAAACCATTTATGGACGGTGTTAATCCAGACGACCCTCTAAACCTCAAACAGTTATAAAAATTTCAAAATTGCAGGTAGTTCTACTAGAAGTTCGCTGTGAAAAAACAACATATTACTTCCGTATTAAGCCCAAAAACCACCATAGACTAACCAAGTATTAAACTACCATCAGCTATCATAGTCGCTAAATCTAATCCTGTTACATTGTTTAAGGTGATAGACACATTACTATAATCCCTAAATGTTATAACGCTATCCATGTTGCCATCATGATTGGCATCAAATTCATTAAGAAACATAGGCGCATCAGTTGAGCCTAATTTT
>CALFDA010000099.1 GCA_937950605.1 uncultured PS1 clade bacterium
GTGATAAAAAACAATACAACACAAAACCAAAGACCTAAATTAAGTAAATTAAAAGCTTTTGGTGAGGTCAATATTTTATTTTTACTGTCTAGCAAATATTTGAATGAAAAAGTTAATGAAACAAGAGATAATTTTGATATATACCCAAAAAGTAAAAATAGCTTACTTGATGAACTATCTTGGGAAGATGTGCAAGACAGTCTTAGTAAAAAATTACGAGTAATTTTATTAGAAAGTGGCATTGATATAGAAGCAAAAGCTAAACAAAACTTGGATAGAGCACTTAATGAACGTCCTTACTTAAGTGAATTTTTGAAAGAAAATCCATATGGAAAAGATAGTGAAAAACTAATTAAGGATGCTGAAAAGTCACTTCTTCAATACAAAAAAACTATCAGAGAAAAGAGGCATAAACATCGACAGGATTACCAAGAAAAATTAAATACAATAACCCACACTGAATTGGCAGAATATATTTTTGATAGACAGAAGACTATTGATAATTTAAAAGACATAACCGAAGATACGCTCGAAAAAACAATACATGATTTATTTATGAGGAAAAATACAACAGACGATACGCAAAATTATAAAAGTAATAATTTGTGGTTATTTGACGATAGATTTATGGTTTATGACAAGGCGTTTAGTGATAAACAAATTAAAGATATTTTTCCAGCGTTGAGCGATAATTTAGATAAACCCGACATTTTAAGTATTGTGTCTAACACATACAGCAAAAAAGATATTACAGATATAGTTATTATTGAACTTAAAAAACCAAATCCAAAAATAACGCCAGCAGGCGCTGAAGAACAGTTGTTAAAATACGCGAGATATGTAAATCAATCGCACAATGTAGACAAAATCCGCATTTGGACTTATGCTTTTTTGGCATTTGATCAAAATACTATTGAAGCTTTATCTGATAAGTCTTATAACAAAATACCAACACAAAGCGAATATGCAATTTATTACAAATATCATGAAAAAAACAATGTGATTATTAATTTTATGAGTTATAGGGCAGTGGCAGATGACGCAGATACAAGAAATAAAACATTTATGAATATATTAACAGGATAAACCCACCTTTTCACCACCCTCCACATTATTAGTTGAATTCGCCTTGTTGACGCTTACAATTTTCAGTATGTTGCTAGCTTTTTTAGGATTGGTTTGCTTAATATAATTAAGTTTGCCATTTATTGAATTGTAATTGTAATCACCGCTTATTGCTTCCTGATAAACATCATCAATATATTGCTTATTAACCTTTGCTTTATCGTTAACAACAAGACCTGTTACTAATAATTGATTATTTTTGTTTAAAATTTTGGTTTTATTATTTTTTAGTTTTAGCTCTTTGGATTTCGCCATTGAATGAACTTGCTGAATAACGTCTGTTTTAAGTATGTCTGAAATTTTATTTTTTGATGAGATATTAATATCATCAATATAACGAGAATAAACTAAGCCATTGTCTTTAAATTTTTCAACCAAATAATGTTCCTTATCCCAAAATATTAGATTTGCAATATCAGAACTAAGTGTGGAGCCTTGAATGAAACTACCCTTAAAAGTAATTAAGTTAGTTAATAAATTAGACACCTCGTCAGAGAAATTGAAAAAATATTTCCACAAGTCATAAATATATTTAGTTTTTATAGATGGAAAAAAGTTTTTTATGTCTAATTGAACAATAACCGCAGACCTTTCGTGCAATTTTGCATTGGTTAAATTAGAGCGACCTTTTATAGATCCCTGAATATAGAGCGGATAGTAAACATTAGAAATGATTTTGCCTTTTATTTTTTTGTGAATAGATTTTAATGGCTCACGAATATTGTGGCAATCTCTTTCACTACCGTCCTTTTTAATTTGCTTAACTAACTGAAAATATTTGTTCGAATTTTTAGCTATCTGTAGTAATTGAGCCTTATTAATCCCCAACAACAAAGTAAGGCTTTTGATCGAATAAATTGGTTTATTAAGGTATTTGAGTTTTTCCATAATAAGAACTAGAATAAAAATAAACGGAAGTTTGAGTATCCATTCAATTGACTTCAAAAATAAAATCAATTTATTCACCAAGTTTAAAAACTTGATGAACTTTCCACTCCTGTTAATACGAGGCTTAGCCTTATTTTTGTTGATTATATTCATTATAAATCTCCAAAAACCCACAACAATATCTGTGGTTTGACATGGTGTATCCATATACACCAAGTTTTTAGAAATGTTTGGATACTTTATGTTGTCCCGTATTAACTCTAAACAAACTTCCGAGTAACAAGCTTTTTAAAACTTGTTGATTAACAGATTTCACAGGCTTAAAACTACGGTTGTAGTTATTAAATTTACAACAACAATAGTTTTAGAGTCTTTCTAGAGTCTGTCAATAAATAATATACTCTCATATCTGAGGTACACTGGATAGCACAAATGCCACCCTAAAATAAGTATCCTAAATAGTCATCAATTAAGACCACCTTTTCAGGCACAGCCCCCATACATATGGGCTATTTTTTTTATTTCAAGTAATAATCAATAAATTTTCTATGGAAGCCCCACATTTTAGATTCAAGCCACTTTTACTCGTGTTGCCTTTATACACCATGTGTCAAAAGTTAAATAGCCGATATGCTAAACTTTGTTCTATGTGTTAGTGGGCATTGTTTAAAAAAGATTCTTAAGTTGGTAGAAGACGTAAAAACTTTAGTAGCACCACAAGAGCAATAAGAGCAGTTGACATTACAAGCTATGGTTAAACGCATGTGTAGGTTAAAACTGGTGTTATTTAACATTGCGCAATTAACCCATCAACATCTACATAAAAATCTAGGTCATGTGTTTGTATAAAGTCTTTGAGTTGTTGTTTAAACTCATAAGTAACATCTATTGGCATATGTTTTATCAAATCTAGCATATAAGCATGGCTTGGATTTTGACTTAAGGTTATTAACTCTTGTATATCTTGTGGGCTTAATTGTTGTTGGTTTTTAGTAATTAAATAGTTAGTAGTTAAATATTCAAGATAGGGGGTGATTGGATATATAGCTTTGGCAAAATTAATCATAGTCTGAGAGCGCCATAACTGATACCAAGTAATAATATGTTGGACATACTCTTGAGTGTATTTAAGTCCTAGTTGTGTGTTGGATTTGTTATTGTGCTTTTTATTATCTTTGCTTAGCAGCTTTGGTGCTAACAAAGACAAAGACCAGTTGCCATTACAAATGAGTGATACTAAGTGTTTATTGTTGAACTTGTGTCGATTATTAAATTCCATCTCGAGTATTACACCAATGCCTGCAATAGCATAAGACAATGCAACATCAAGAATGTTGGCTTGGATAAGCTCTTGAGTATCTGGAATAAGCTCAAGCACAACAATATTATCAACTACTTGAGGTGGTTGAATGAGCTCTGGGTTTTTATCGATATTGATGTTTTTTAGTCTTAGCATTGGGTTTTGTTTAGTTGCTCATTGTTCTCTTTATCTGCTCGTCATTATTATTTATCGATATACTCTTGGTGAGACGTTAGACTATTGTTATTATTTTTCTATATACTCTTTGTGAGTCTTTAGTCAATCGTAGTTCATAGTAGACTTTAGACTATCGTGGTTATTGGTTCTCTTTTGGTTGCTCTTCATTATTATTTATCCATATGTGTCTGTCGAGACATTTAACTCTTTTGCTGCTTAGTTCTTTGTGTCTGCTCGTCATTATTATTTATCGATATACTCTTTGTGAGACTTTAGTCAATAGTAGTTATTAGAGTTTGCATATTGGCAATTATCAATAATTTCAATAACAAGACACAAATTACTCACACCAAGTGGTGGTGTGGGTAAATGTTAGGTGTAAAACCTTTATTTAATGATGTGCAGATAACAAAAAACCCACAAAAGTGGGTTTATTGGTGCAACACTCTTGAGCAAGAGTGCTTATTAAAACTAACAAGTCTACAGTTTTAGCAGGACTAGAGGATGTAGACTTAAACTGCTAAAGGTTTAAGGTAAATAGCATGAAAGAGTTGGTGGTTGGAAATGAGGATTAAGGGTATGAAGGACCTGGTTGTTGGGGTAGAGTGATTTGGGCGGTGACTATTTAGTGTGTTTGACTTTCAGCAAAGGTATAAGTATTATGGTAAGGCAATGTGGGTGAAAGTGGTTTGAATCTAGGATATAGATGGTCGTTTTTAAGAATTAGATGGGTTGTAGTTTGTTTTGAAGTGACATCTTAGTTTCTCTTTTGGAAACTTTTTAATGAGAAACTAAATTGGTGCATTTTATTTAGTTATAATTGAATTATGAAAAACTTAGCATTAGATAGTTATGCAATCAATTCAAAGGTGGTGGATGCCAAAGAATTTATTGGCTTGAGCGACAAGGCAAAATTGAGCATTAAAACAACTAAAATTGTTCCACCTAGTCGCAAAAATCCTTTTGGCGCAATTGAACTAATTTATAAACACCCTCAATATGTTGCCCACAACTAAAGATACACAACTAGATACGGCAGACAACAAAGACAAACTGCTTAATAAAATTCTTGATAATCAAACTCGGGAATTAGCCCTCAAAGAGAAAGAAATAGAAGCACAAAATAAACATGACCAAAATTCACTGGAGTTTGCCAAAGTTTCTTTGAAAGCACAAAGTGAGGACACAAGCAGGAATATAAAACATCACACTAGAATTATTGGTATGCGTTATTGGTTTGCAGGCGTCGTAATTATGATTATATCAATGTTGGTTGCCTATGCTTTAGCAACTGATAATGATGTTTTTGCTTTAGAGGTTATCAAAGCCATTACATTTTTAATTGCTGGTGCAGTGGGTGGTTATGGCTATAGGTCTTCTAAAAACAATAATCCTTAGTTTTACACCATTCAATTTATTTGATTTATTGATTTGATTTGTTGTTCTGTTTTGTTGCTCATTGTTCTCTTTTGCTGTGCGTCATTATTATTTATCACTATATGTTTTGTGAGGCGTTAGTCTACTGTTGTTTTTGTTAGGCGTTAGTTCATAGTAGTCAATCGTAGTTCATAGTAATTATCAATAATTTCAATAACAAGACACAAATTACTCACACCAAGTGGTGGTGTGGGTAAATTTAGCGAGAGTGCTCATTCGCACTAACAAGCCTATGGTCTCAGAGAGATTAAGGGTTTTGGGGGTGTAAATACAATATGGGGTTATTATGAATGACCTTACAAAATCTCGTGTATTATCAGGCACTAAACATTTAGCTAGTCAATCATTATGTCAGAATCAAAACAAAAACACATTACTTATAGAAATGAAAAGATAGCTGTAGATGGAGATG
>CALFDA010000100.1 GCA_937950605.1 uncultured PS1 clade bacterium
TGATAATGGTGCTCAGTCTACTGACAATCTACTTGCTAAACACCTACAACTAAAGAATGGGAAAATCCATCTATTTGATTTATTATGTCAAGAGTTATACATTGAGCACAACACATAGACTAACTATGACCAATGGGCAAGCGGAAAAAACGCACCACATTATTAAATCAGCAACGCTTAAATTGTTTCATTATGAAAACTTTGAACAACATAAAAAACATTTAATGTCTTTTATGTTGTAATATGATTATCAACTATCATTAAAGTTGTTGAAGTTTAAAACCCCATGGGAATTAATACAACGATGCTATAACAATGATTAGTAATCTTTTAGATAAAATCCTAACCATGGGGTTGTGGGGTTGAGCAGTTAGTTAATATGCAAAATGGCTAAAAAAGCTTCCTGCGGAATGTCCACACGCCCAACACTACGCATACGCTTCTTTCCTTGTTTTTGTTTGTCTAGTAATTTACGTTTACGCGTAACATCGCCACCATAGCACTTAGCGGTTACATTTTTTCTTAATGCCTTAACATTAGTGCGAGCAATAATTTTTGCGCCAATACAAGATTGGATAGCCACATCAAACATC
Source organism: uncultured PS1 clade bacterium (assembly GCA_937950605.1). Taxonomy (GTDB): domain Bacteria; phylum Pseudomonadota; class Gammaproteobacteria; order PS1; family Pseudothioglobaceae; genus Thiodubiliella. Next base: position 594 of record CALFDA010000100.1, read on the forward strand.
TGCCTTGGCACCAATTCTTTCATCTTTTCGGCAATTTCTTTGCCTTTTTTTAGTGTATCTGATTTATGAATAATCAGTGCTAAAGCGTCAACAGGATTACCATTAATCATAATATCAAGACGAATCAAATCAGATTTTTGATAACGCTCAAACTGATAATCCATAGAGGCAAAACCACGCGATACGGATTTTAGTCTATCAAAAAAATCCAAAACTACTTCATTGAGTGGCAATTCATACACCATGGACACTTGTTTACCCATATAAGTTAGACTTTTTTGCACACCGCGTTTTTCTACACATAGATTAATCACATTGCCGACAAACTCATCGGTTGCTAAGATATTAGCGGTAATAATAGGCTCTCTAAATTCCGCAATAAACTGATTTGCTGGCATTTTTGCAGGGCTGTCAATACGTAATGTGTTGCCTTTGGTATCTAAAATTTCATATACTACAGTCGGCGCGGTGGTAATCAAATCTAGGTCATATTCACGTTCTAGGCGCTCTTGGATAATTTCCATATGCAACAACCCCAAGAAGCCGATTCTAAAACCAAAGCCTAAAATATCAGAGTTTTCGGGCTCATATTGTAATGACGCATCGTTGAGTCGAAGTTTTGACAAGGCATCGCGAAATTTTTCATAATCTTCGCCTGAAACAGGAAACAAACCTGCAAATACACGTGGTTGCACTGGTTTAAAGCCCTTCAGAGGTTGCATAACTGGTTTTTTAACGCTAGTAATAGTATCACCTACTGGTGCGCCATCAATGTTTTTAATATTAGCAATCAAAAAACCTACTTCGCCAGCTTTTAGACTATCAGTTTTAATCCGTTTGGGGGTAAATACACCAACCTCATCTACCAGATGTTGTTTGTCATTTGAGAATATTTTAATTTTATCTTTGGGTTTAATTTCACCGTCCATAACACGAATAAGAGAGACGACCCCTAAATAATTGTCAAACCAAGAGTCAATAATCAGCGCCTTGGTTGGTCCTTTAATATCGCCCTTAGGTGCGGGAATTTTTTCAACAATCTGTTCTAAAATATCTGCAATACCAATACCTGACTTAGCACTGGCATGCACCGCATCGCTAGCATCAATACCAATCACATGCTCAATTTCTTGTGCCACCTTATCAGGTGTTGCCGCTGGCAAATCAATTTTATTGAGTACGGGCAACACTTCTAAACCTTGATCAATCGCTGTGTAGCAATTTGCTAGTGTTTGCGCCTCCACCCCTTGCGATGCATCGACTATTAGCAACGCCCCCTCACAGGCAGACAATGAACGAGAGACCTCATAAGAGAAGTCTACATGCCCTGGCGTATCAATAAAATTAAACTGATAGGTTTGACCATCTTTGGCTTTGTAATTTAGTGTTACACTTTGCGATTTAATGGTAATGCCACGCTCTTTTTCGATATCCATAGAATCTAGCACTCGAGAAGACATCTCCCTATCACTCAGACCACCACAAAGCTGAATGAAACGATCTGCGATACTGGATTTACCATGATCAATATGAGCAATAATTGAAAAATTACGAATGTTTTGCATGCAAGTGTTAAAATTAGGCATTCTCAAGCGAAATTATACCGTTATGAATAAAGTTCAACCAACTACCTGTAATGCCACGAGCAATTTAACCGTTGATATTCCTGATACACAAGGACGAACTATTGTTTTGTATTTTTACCCTAAAGATGCCACTCCAGGTTGCACCACTGAGGGGCAAGACTTTAAAAATCGCCATCAAGAGTTTTTAGATGCTAACGCCATCGTATATGGCGTATCAAAAGACGATATGACAAAACACGAGAAATTTAAATCCAAACAAGCATTTCCCTTCGAACTGATTGCCGATACTAGTGGCGAGTTATGCGAGGCGTTTGGCGTTTGGCAGTTGAAGCAATTTATGGCGCGCAAATACATGGGTATTGTGCGCTCTACTTTTCTCATTGATCCACAAGGTAATATTCTTAAACAATGGGACAAAGTTAAAGTTAAAGGACATGTAGAAGAGGTTTTGGCTGTGGTTCAAGCATTATGAGTAATGTAGACGATAATGAAATAAATAAATTTAGCGTTTTGGCATCGCGTTGGTGGGATAAGGACTGCGAATTCAAGCCTTTGCACGATATTAATCCACTACGACTTGGCTATATTAAGGAAAAATGTGGTGGTTCTCTAAAAGGCAAAAAAATTCTTGACGTTGGTTGTGGTGGTGGTATTTTAGCAGAATCGCTTGCATTAGAAGGTGCGCAAGTAACTGCTATTGATATGGCGCAAGCTTCGCTAGAAGTCGCAAAACTTCACCTATTAGAATCGGGATTAGATATCGATTATCAAAAAATCATGGTAGAAGATTTAGCCGAACAAAATGCCCAAATTTTTGATGTGGTTACCTGTCTTGAGATGTTAGAACATGTGCCTGAGCCATCGTCTATTATTAAGGCTTGTGGCAAGCTAGTCAAGAACGGTGGGAATCTGTTTTTCTCCACCATTAATCGTAACGCAAAATCTTATTTATTTGCTATTATTGGTGCTGAATACATTCTTAAAATATTGCCAAAAGCGACCCATGATTGGGATAAATTTATCCAGCCTAGCGAACTAGATGAATGGGCAAGACATGCTGGTTTGTCGCTGAAAAATATGATTGGCATGACTTATAACCCACTTACTAAAGTATATAAACTTGAAAATGATGTAAGCGTGAACTATCTATGTTACTACCAAAAGTAAAAAAAACGTTAAGCGTTGTATTTTTAACAATAAGTTTATCGGTTAGTGCCTTGTCTCCTAATGAAATGTTGGTGATTGTCGGCGCGGTAAAATATTACAATAAAAACTGCGCAGGGCTTAATTCAGCGGGCGCAATGCGTATGAACAAAGGATTGAAAAGATTTAGAATGCACACAACACCTATTTATGTGCTAGAAAAACATCCAATGGCAGTATCAGGTTATAAAACTGCAGAAAAATTTGGTTGTGAAGGCACTAAACGAGAAGCCTATAAAGCAGGTTTTGGGCGATATATACATTAATTCTCTTAGACTCAAAACAACCCCAGAATCACAAAAACATAGCAAAGTGTGTTATGTTGATAAAAAACAAATATGTCCAACATACGCATATTTCTGAAAAGCAATTTAGACAGATAATTTTGTTGTTTTTCTAAGGATTTGAGTGCAACTCAAATCCTTCACTTAACAAAACAATCAACAAATATTTAATGGCTATTAACATAAGAATTACACATTGAGGCA
>CALFDA010000101.1 GCA_937950605.1 uncultured PS1 clade bacterium
TTGTTACATCTTATAGGAATTTTCTTGATTATTATTACTTGACTATAAAAAAATAGCCCATATACGAAAAGTGTGCCTGAAAAAGTGCTCTTATTGATGACTATTTAAGATACTTGCTTTGGGGTAGTATTTATGCTATCCAACATACCCCATATATGATAGTGTATTATGGGACTGTTGCAAATAAAGACCCTAAAATAACCTAATAAAACATCAGATTTTTTATACTAAATACTTGCGGTTGTTCTCATGAGTACAAAATTTTTCACTAACCAAGATAAAAACACGCTGTTTAATAAACTTGATGGCGTTTTGGGTAATAATCCATCTATTAACAATTTTGATATTTTAGTGGGCTATTTTCGCTCATCAGGGTATTTTAAGCTCCGCTCTCTGCTAGATAATGTTGCTAATATCCGTATCTTAATTGGGATAAATGTTGATAAATTAACACAAGAAAGTCTCTCTCTAGGATTAGCTTATCAAGAAGACCAAGAAAAAGTTGAACAATTATGGCAAGAAAAATTTGCTATTGATATTAAACAAGCCAATTATGATGAACAAACCGAACAAGGGGTAAGGCAATTTATCCAAGATATGTATAGTGGTAAAGTTAGTTTAAGGGCGCACCCTAGCCAAAAAATCCATGCCAAAATATATATATTTCGTCCCGATAAATTTAACGAGCATACTGCCAGTAGCGTGATTACAGGCTCATCTAATTTAACCGATGCAGGTTTAGGTACTCAGCAAACTGCCAATTACGAGTTTAATGTTTTACTGAATAATTATGATGAAGTTAGGTTTGCCACTGATGAGTTTAAAAAGCTTTGGCTTGAAGGTGTGAAGATACCACCAAAAGTTGCTAGAGATAGCCTTAAAAAAACGCACTTAGCAGATGACATAACGCCTTATGAACTATATTTAAAATGCTTGATTGAGTATTTTGGCAATGAAATTGAGTTTGACCCAAATTCTATTAAAGATTTACCCAATGGCTTTAAACGTCTATCTTATCAAATGGATGCAGTTAACGAAGGCGGGGAAATGCTTAAAAAACATAATGGCTTTTTTCTTGCTGATGTGGTTGGACTAGGAAAGACAATAATCGCCACTTTAATTGCTAGACAGTTTATATCTTTAGGTGGACGAAACTACAATCCTAACATTTTATTGATTGTGCCACCAGCCCTAAAACAAAATTGGGAAGACACTTTAGATAAATTTGAAATTGTAGGTACGGTTAAAATTTTCACTAATGGTAGTTTGCATAAAATCACCAGCCCCAAAGATTACGATATGGTAATTGTAGATGAGGCACATAAATTTCGCAATGACACATCTCTAGCATACGATCAACTGCAACAAATTTGTAAAACTAAAACCTCTGCCAATAAAGCCAAAAAAGTGATGCTAATTTCTGCCACGCCACTTAATAATCGCCCTGATGATTTATACAATCAAATTTTATTATTTCAAGATGGTAATAATTCAACCCTTGATTTTCCCCTAGCTAGTTTTTTTACTAAAGTAAAGAAAAAATATAAAGAAATCTTACATCTAAACGACAAAAACAAAGCCCAAGAGCAAACAACAAAACTTTATGAAGAGATTAGAGAAAGGGTAATAACCCCGCTAATGGTTAGAAGAACGCGCACTGATTTAAAAAATAACAAACGCTATCAAAAGGATTTAAACGAACACGGTGTTGTATTTCCTAAAACCACGCCACCAAAGCCAATTTATTATAAATTAAAGCCAAATTTAGAGCATTTATATAAAGATACCATTAAAAAAATAGACAATAAAAAACAAGATAAAACAGGTTTATTGCACACTCGTTATCGTGCCCTACATTATCTAAAACCAGAACTCAAACAAGAATATGTCCGAGCAGATTTTATTGCCGAACGCCTAGTGGCAATTATGAAAACTTTGTTATTAAAAAGAATGGACAGCAGTTTTTATGCTTTTAAAGAAACGCTCAATCGCTTTATTCAATCATCGAAAAATATGCTCAAAATGATTGAAAATAATAAAATTATTATTGCCCCAAATATTAATATCAATAAATATATTTTGGAAGATAAAGAGGCAGAGTTACTAGAATTGCTTGCTAATGAATCTTTAACTGACCCCAGTATTGTTATTGTTAAAAAAGATGATATGGAAACAGGTTTTGTTGAAGGCGTGCAACACGACTATGAAATACTTAAAAATTTAAAATCAGCGTGGGACAAAATCACCTTTGACCCAAAGATAGATAAATTTTTACAACAACTACCTGTCTTTTTAGACAAAGCCAAAAATCCTGAGCAAAAAATCCTTATCTTTACCGAAAGCACTGATACGATGAAATATTTATCGCGCAAAATAGCCAAGACTGATTATCGTAATAAATTTTTAGAAGTGAATGCCAATAATCGCGACAAAGTAAAGCAGAAAATAAGTCAAAATTTTGATGCTAACACAGCACTGAATAACAAAAAAAACGATTACCAAATTATCCTAACCACTGATGTTTTAGCGGAAGGCGTTAATTTGCATCGTGCTAATACTATTATCAATTATGACACCCCTTGGAATGCTACTAAACTGATGCAACGCATGGGCAGGGTTAATCGCATTGGGCAAATGGCAAGCCATATTTTTGTTTATAACTTTTATCCTACCGCCCAAATTAATGACGATATTGGTTTGGAGAAAAAAGCCCTGATTAAACTTCAAGCCTTTCATAGTGCATTGGGGGAAGATTCACAAATTTATTCCATAAATGAAGAAGTGGATAATTATGGTATTTTTGATGAAAATATTCAAGAGCAAAAGAATGAAATAATCCCATTTTTAGAAGAAATTAGAAATTTTAAACAGCAAAATCCAGAAGATTACAAGCGTATTAAGGATTTGCCTAGCAAAGTGAGATGTGGCGTTAAAAACCAGCAATTTAAAAATCAAACATTAGTTTTTGCACGCACAGAAGACAAGGCAAGCAGTCGTTTTTACAAGGTTGTAGATAAAAACCAAATTGAAAATTATGGATTCATTAAAACTGCAAAATTATTAAAATGCACTAAAGACACTCAAGCGACAACACTACACCAACAACATCACCCACAAGTACTATCCGCCTTAGAGCAATTTGAAACCGAAACAAAACAAAATATTATTGATAAAACACACAATAAATTTTTATCACCCACTGATAAAAAAGCCATTATTTTTTTGAAAGCATTTGCTAAATCATCTAGCACTAAAGAGCAAGAAAAATTAAAACAAGCCATCTGGCAAATTGAAAATAAACGCTTTCCACCATTAGTGAAAAAGATTAATAAATTAAAAAAAAATAGCAAAGGCATTAAACCGTTAGTGGTTTTAGAAAAACTGCTAAACATTATTAAAGACTACAACGATGATAGCCATATTGCAACCGAATTAACCCAAGAAAACGCCAACATACAAACCAAACCAACTATTGTTATCTCACAATCCTATGTCTAAAGAATTAACCGAGCAAGTTTTAAAACAAGCCTACAACAGAAAAAATTATTTACATTTTTTAACGGATAAATTTAATTTTTCTAAATTTATTAAACCAGTTACTATTGACAATAGCAATATTGAAAAAAATATTGAAAAAAATATTGAAAGTTTTGAACAATTAGGATTTATAACTACTGCTGATGACAATAAATTACCTGTGTTTGAAATTCACATCAAACCCAATACCAATCTTGCAAGAAACCGTGTGCAATTACGCAATTTAGTTGCCAAACAAATCCAAACCCAAGATGGCGCAATCGCTGTTTATGTAGATGAGAAAAACCAACAATGGCGATTTAGTTTTATTGCCATTGAATACAAATTTGATGATGGCATAAAGAAAACACAAACAGCCAGCAAACGCTTTACCTATCTTTTAGGTGAAGAGGCGCAAGTAAGAACCGCCAACCAGCGTTTTAATAAGCTTAACCGACAATCAACCCTAGACGATTTAAAAACCGCATTTGCAGTGGAAGGGCTGAATCAAGAATTCTACCAAAAACTTTATACATGGTATGACAAAGCCCAAAATCGAGTTATATTTCCTAATGATGAGCATGCAAAAAATCATATTCAAATTAGTTTAATTCGTTTTTTAACTCGGATTTTATTTGTCTGGTTTTTAAAAGAGAAAAAACTTATTAACAAAGATTTATTTGATTTAGAAGAAATAAAAAAGTTGATTGACTATAAAGAAGACAACAGTTTTTATAAAGCGATTTTGCAAAATTTATTTTTTGCTACACTCAATCGCCAAATAACCGATAGAGGGTTTCGTAAAACCACTGATGGTAAAGCCAATAATACCAATTATCTCGCCACTAATATTTATCGTTATCAAAATTATTTTAAAGACAATAATGAAAACAACATTACGGCACTATTCGAACAAACACCATTTTTAAATGGTGGATTATTTGAATGTTTAGACCGTGAAGCCACAGAAGACAAAGAAAAGCAACAATACCAACAAAATAAAAATAGTCGCAAGGTTGGTAGTGCTATTCGTATTGATGGTTTTTCTGACAACGCTGACAACGCTGATAACGAATTACGCTTTGATAATCAACTACTATTTAATGATAACGAGCAAGATTTAGGACTGATTGATTTATTTAACCAATATCAATTTACCATTGAAGAATCCACCCCAACCGATATTGAAGTAGCACTAGACCCCGAATTATTAGGCAAAATATTCGAGAATTTATTAGCAACCTACAATCCAGAAACAGGCGAGCAAGCCCGCAAGGCTACGGGCAGTTTTTACACCCCAAGAGAGATTGTGAACTATATGGTAGACCAGAGTCTAAAACAACATTTTAAAACTCATACCAATTTAGATAAAGCGAAAATAAGTAATTTATTCACTGAAAAACAACATTCTTTAAACAATGCAGAAATAAAAACCCTCATTAGCACCATTAATGCTCTAAAAATCCTCGATCCCGCTGTGGGCAGTGGTGCTTATCCAATGGGAATCTTACAAAGATTAGTTTTTATCTTAGACAAAATAGACCCAGAAAATCAACATTTCAAGCAGCAAGAGTTAGAAAAATTACCAGATTTATATTCTGTTGAACAAGATTTAAAAACCGTAGAAAAAATCAGCGATACAAAAGCCAAACAAAAAGCAGCCGCAGAATTAAAACATAGAAAACAACAAATTGAAGATAAATTCCAAAACCAAGACCATAATTATTTGCGTAAATTATATTTGATTGAAAACTGTATTTACGGTGTGGATATTCAACAGATTGCCATTCAAATCTGCAAACTACGCTTTTTTATCAGCCTCACCATTGAACAACAACCAAACGATAATAAAAATAATAATTTCGGCATCACGCCTTTACCGAACCTAGATTATCATTTTGAAACAGGTAATTCTTTAATTGGTCTACCAAAAAATTATAATACTAAGTCTATTCAAATTTTATTAGAAGAAATTCAACCCTTAAAACATCAGTTTTTTTATGAAAACGAACATGATAAGAGGCAAAAATTAAAAGACGACATAAAAGGGAAAATCAGTAACTGTTATCAAACCTTAGAAAATTCTTTGGGTTATAAAATTGATTTTGATTTTAAAATTGATTTTAGTGAGGTATTTAATAAATCTGATGGTTTTGATATTGTCATTGGCAATCCGCCTTATATTCGCCAAGAAAAAATCAAACAATGGAAAGAAAAATTTAAACTTTCATTTCAAACCTTTACAGGCACCGCTGATATTTACACTTATTTTTATGAAAAAGGTTTTAATCTTTTAAGCAAAAAAGGGCATTTGTGCTACATTACTTCTAACAAATGGATGCGTGCTAAATATGGCGAAAAATTACGCTATTTTTTCAAAAACCACACAGGCTTAAAACAAATTATTGATTTTGAGGGCAAGCAAATTTTTGACAATGCCACAGTAGATACCAACATTTTACTTTGTGGCAAACAAACAACAAATAATTTTAATTATCAAAAACAATTACCTAATAAGAGCAATCCATTTTTTACAATGGCAGTTAAAGATTTATCAAATAATGCCTACACCCTACAACCGCCAGCAATTTTAGCCCTAAAGCGCAAAATAGAAAAAATCGGCACGCCCTTAAAAGATTGGGATATTAGCATTTATCGCGGGGTATTAACAGGGTTTAACAAAGCATTTATTATTGATAATAAAACTAAAGATATATTATGCAAATCAGATCCAAAATCTTGCGAGATTATCAAGCCGATTTTACGCGGTAGGGATATAAAAGCGTATGAGAGTAATTGGGCTGGGTTGTGGATAATCAATACTCATAATGGTTATAAAAATAATTTAGCAATAAATATTGACAATTATCCTGCTATCAAACAACACCTAAATCAATACTATCCACAACTTGTAAAACGATGCGACCAAGGCAAAACACCGTATAACTTGCGGAATTGTGCTTATTTACAAGAATTTGAAAAAGAGAAAATTGTTTATTCAGAGATAGTGCAACAACCACAATTTTATTTTGATGATAAAAATTATTATATTGAAGCAACTGCTTTTATTATTAATGGTAAAAATCTTAAATTTTTAATTGCATTATTGCATTCAAATTTAATTACTTATGTGTTTAAATTTTTTTATGCTGGTGGTGGATTAGGTGTCAATGGCTATAGATATAAAAAAGTTTTTATAGAACAGTTACCAATCCCGCAAATCTCAAAATCCAAGCAACAACCTTTTATAAAATTAGTCGATAAAATCATCTACGCTAAACAACACGGCAAAGATACCACTGCCTTACAACAGCAAATAGACAACATGGTTTATCAACTCTACAACTTAAGCACTGATGAAATAAAAATCATCAAAGCCTCAAAATAATCCAAGCAATTATATTATTGCTTTTGTTTTGTTTTGTCTTGTTCTAACTTGGCTTGCGTGAAAATAATTAATCGCTAATCAAAATCATGTTGTTCTGTTCTTTTTGTGTTAGATTGAATCCTATTGGAAATTTTGTTTTAGGTGAATATTTTGCCCCTTCTAAACGAGTTCTACTATTAATCAATTCTTTATTTGATAAATCAGCACCCCTTAAATCAACCCTTTAAATTAGCACCCTTTAAATCAGCATTCCTTAAATTAGCATCACTTAAATCAACACCCCTTAAATCAGCATCACTTAAATCAGCACTACTTAAATTAGCACTACTTAAATTAGCATGCCTTAAATCAGCATGCCTTAAACTAGCACTACTTAAATTAGCATGCCTTAAATCAGCACCTCTTAAATTAGCATGCCATAAATCAGCATGCCTTAAATCAGCACCTCTTAAATTAGCATGCCTTAAATCAGCACCCTTTAAATCAGCACTATTAAAACTAACGTTTTTGAAATCACCTTCTACAAATAGTTTAAAAAAATCAGGTTTATCTTTTGCAATAGTAAAATCTTGTAAGTCAAATATAGAGCAATCCAAATTAAGTTCTTTTGCCGTATATTCTATACTAAGCCACTGCAACATATATTGAGCGTAAGTTCGTCTTTCAGATTCTTCTGATTGAACACCCATAGTTGTTGTTTTGGGGAAACTTTTCAATACTTTGATAAAGGCAAGTTTTATATCTTCTTTGTATTCTGGTACTTTTGCTCCCAAACTAATTAATCTTTGTGTTGCGATTTCACGACGAACAAGTATGTCATCAGTGAGCATTTTTAAAGCGTCAAACAAATCATTTTGATGGATATTTTCACGAGTATCATGGGTTCTAAAAAACCATAATACAGCAGTTGTCGGTAGTGCCATTAACGCTATAAGTAGGGGATTTAATGATAATTTTTTGCAATCATTTGTAATAAATTCACACATGGGTTGATATAGGCATTTAGCAAGCAATACACCTAAAATAACGCTTAAAAATAAGAAAGAAAATCGATATTTTATATCTTTTAAAATTTTGTTTTTTATATACGAAGCAAAGTCTTTAATTTGCGATATAAACTGGGTTACTTTAACTTTAACTTTAAC
>CALFDA010000102.1 GCA_937950605.1 uncultured PS1 clade bacterium
AAAACAAATGAAAAATAAAAGAATATTTTATGATTGGTCAGCTTTGCATTATTTTCTTTATGAATATGAAATACATTTGCAAACACAACTTAAAAAAGATACAACAAAAGTTGAATGGGAGCATGTAAATAGTGAGACGATTGAGCATATTTACCCTCAAACACCAGACGGTACAAGTTGGGAAAATACATTTGAAGATGATGTTTTGTTGCATGATTTAGGTAATTTATTGCTACTTGCTAAGGGAGACAATTCATCATTAAAAAACAAACCTTTCGCAGATAAAAAAGAAGCATTTTCAACAGATAGTTATTCTGCAATTGAAGTATCAAAGTCAAAAGACTGGACACCTAATGAAGTTTTGCAAAGACGTGACAAAATGCTAAAATTTATGGATGAGCGTTTTGATATGGATATGAGTGATGAACTTATAAAATCGCTAAATGAGTACTACGAATTCGAAAAAGTCGATGGTGTCTACAAGAAAATAGAAGATAAATCCTAAATTGACAAAACTCTAAAACCTCGCCAAAAACCTAAACAAAAGTAATGGGTTAATAAAGGCGGGGCGTTTTAGGTTTATGTCTATGACATTGTCGCCAAATATGGTTAGATTCTAAATACAGACTTCGGGCTAACTGTCAAACAAGTCAAAAAACAGTTACAATTGCCACTTTAGGTTATGGGTAATAGCGAATCAGAAATTCAGAGAATTGCTTCATAAAACAGTTAGAATCATTAATGCTTTCATTGAGAAAACTTCGCACCTTAAATGGTTTAAAAAATTTAACCCATTGACTAGCATTGATAAGATAGTACATACTGCAAAATTATTTACTGATTTTTTAAGGATTATTGCTAATGCTGCTTTTTATAATGCAAATAATGCTATAAATATATTCCAATGCTTGCTAATCATGCAACTAAATGGCGAATACCAAAAAAATATTACTTAGATTTATATGTCGAGTATTTGCGAGATACATAAGGCACTAGATAATATAAATACTTTTAATTAAGACGTTATTTAATTTTAGATAACCACTTATAACATCGCTAGACTCTGTGACAATAAACAAGTCATGGGGTATAGCAATATTCGTCCAGTGCTTTCAACCCAATAAAAAAATAGCAAGGCATAAAAGTTTGGTTCATCAAGGTGTTTTATAACGAGATCATAAGGTTTATGCTTGTGAATTCGTTAAAAGTGATGCAATTTGTCGCTAAAATACCTATTTAGCAATGCACATGGCTAAAGATAATTTTTACTGATGTTTTTTATGTTTGTGAAAAGTCCATAATAACGATAGTAATTTGGAGACAAAATAAATGCATGACATGCAACAACACCTGAGAGATCAATTAACAATAGCACTTAGTCCATCGCACCTTGAGGTGATTAATGAGTCGAGTAATCATTCGGGGGCTACAACTCAATCACATTTTAAATTGGTGGTTGTTAGTGATTATTTTTCTGACTTAAAATTAATTGATAGACATCGATTTATTAATAAATTGTTTAAAGAAGAATTAAATCATATTCATGCCCTAGCAATGCACACCTACACCCCAGATGAATGGGCGACAAAAAATAAAGCGCCCGATTCTCCTAAATGTGCAGGCGGTTCAAAGCCTTAAGGGTTATTGTTTTTCGGTTTTTACTTTGGGTATATTAAATAATCTAAGTACTTGGATAGTGTAGAAGAATTAATGATTGATTTGCCTTCTGCTGGCAGTTTTTGCAGATTTAATTTAGCAGACGCTGTGCTAAACCATAGAGATTTCTTGTTGTAATATTACACGAAAGATGACAAACAAGCGATAAAAAACCTATTCATTGTGTGGCGGAATACAATTTTGGCTTTAAGATTTAGTTGGAATGTTAGAACAGCCCAAAACATGCTATTGCAAAATAGGAAAAACTCATTTAATTTATAATTTTTCATTTCACTAGAATTTGTACAACTTTTTGGTTAAATTTCTGCGCTTTTTTGGATTTTTTCTTTAAATCCTTAAAAAATAACAATTTTAAAATGGAATATCATCATCAAAATCGCTATTGTCAACGGGCTCAACAGGTGCAACCTGTTGTTCGGACGTGTTTTGCTGTGGTGTAGATGTAACAGAAGAATTATCCCTACGGTCTAACATTTGCAAAGTACTGTTGAAACCTGATACAACAACCTCGGTTGTATAGCGTTCTATACCTAATTTGTCTTGCCATTTGCGTGTTTGTAATTTGCCTTCAACATAAACTTTTGAGCCTTTGTCCAAATACTGATGTGCAATTTCGGCTAGTTTGCCAAATAAATTGACGCGATGCCATTCGGTTTTTTCTTGCTTTTGCCCTGTATTTTTATCTGTCCAACTTTCACTTGTTGCAACTGATAAATTAGTCATTGCGACCCCTGTTGGTGAATATTTTACTTCTGGTTTAGCGCCTAAATTGCCAACTAAAATCACTTTATTGATACCTGCCAATTGTCCCCTCCTATAAGGTTTTGTGTTGTTTCATGGTGAGCATAACGCCCAACCAAATTACTACCATGAATATGGTGAATAAGAATACACTATTTATATCATATATGTTGTAAATCCATCCACCAAATACGCCTCCAACAAACGCACCTAAGAATTGCGAACTAGAATACATACCCATTGCTAAACCACGCTTTTCACCTGTTGCAGTTTTTGATACTAGTGCAGGTAACATCGCCTCTATTGCATTAAAGGCAATAAAAAATAAGGTTAACAAAATCAAAGAACTGCTATAAGTTAGCACGGTTTGATAGAATAAGAACTGGCTAACCAATATAATCATAATCGCGGTAAGCAACATGGTTTTGTGTCTTTGGAATTTTTCAGCCAAAATAATAATTGGCAACATGCCAATAAATGACAATAACATAACGGGCAAATAAATACCCCAATTGTCGTTTAAATCAATGGCAACTATGTTGTTGTTTACCAATAGCACTGGCATTACAATAAAAGCACAAGTTAGGATTAAGTGTAGCATAAAAACACTAAAATCTAGTTTGAGCAATTGAGCATTTAGCACTTGTTTAATATTAGGGATTGATAGTGTATATTGTGCATAAGGTTTAACATACGGCAATGTGGCAACCACGATTAACGCAATAATAGCTAGACCAGCAATTACCCAAAAAAGCCCTGAAAGCCCTAAATTTAGTGTAATTAATGGACCAATCAATAATGAAAGCATAAACGCTATGCCAATTTGTATACCAACAAAGGCATTTGCCTTAGCACGCTGACCCTCGGCAACAAAATCCGCTAAAAATGCCATTAATACCGCAGAAATAGCACCGCTACCTTGCAAAGCTCTGCCGATAACGACATGCACAATATCCGTAGAATTAGCGACTATCACACTACCGATAAAGAAAAGAATCAGACCAATAACCAGCAGGGGTTTGCGACCAAATTGATCAGATAGGTAACCAAATGGAATTTGTAAAAACGCTTGTGTTAGACCATAAATACCTATTGCTAAACCAATAAAATAAGGCGTTGTGTTTTCATATTGCACAGCATATACCGAAAATACAGGAAACATCATAAACAAACCAAATAATCGGATTGCCATAATAAAGGATATTTTTAGTGCAAAAAAACGCTCTTGTTGAGTCATAGCTAATCAATTTAAAGCAAGGCGATAATTGTTCTTTTTTACTTTAATCATCTAAACGATAGTGTGGCTCATATGAGGGATAACTTTGCTTTAAGACGCGACGCGCATCTTGCGCTAGTTTGCTCATGCTCATAGTGTCATAATTATGTGCCATTAAATGTAGTGCTGCAGGCACTGAGGGCGTGTTGGGATATTTTTCGATAATAAATTTAGCACGATTAACAGCTGCAATATTAGCATCTCTTTGGGTGTAATAAATCGCAACAAATAACTCGTGCCTAGCCAAAACATTTCTTAGAACAACTAAATTTTCTTTTGCCTCTTCTGCATATTCGGTATTGGGAAACTTGTCAATTAAGGCTAAGTAATAACTAAAAGCGTCTCGCACCGAATCTACATCACGTTGGGCACTATCAGTTAAAAAATCATCTAGAATAAAACGCGATTTGTCTTCTGAGATAACGCCACGAAGGTAATAAGCATAGGGTGCTGAAGGGTGTTCTGGATAAAGCTTGATATAATCGTTAAGTCGTGAAATTGCTGTATCGTAATCTTGGTTTTTGTAAAGTTTATATATAGCCTCTAATTTAGATTGCAAGGAATATTTAGAACTAGGATAGGCGGCTTGTAGTTGCTCGAATAACTCAACAGACTCTTCGGTTGAATCGGCATTTTTTGCTTGCTCAAAGAAAGTTTTAGGGGACCAGCCTTTGGTGATAGATTCTCTTTGTTCTTCATCTCCAAAACAGCTGCTTAGTGCTAATGCTAACATCGGCAATATCAAAATTAATTTGATTGTATTTTTCATAATTTCAAAGCAACTTTCTACAAGAATGGATAAGTATTATACTAAGGCACTTCTATTATAATAAGCAATATCAACAACATTAACAATGTTTGTCTATGAACTTACCCGAAAAAAGAATTTTAATTAGCGATTTGTGTGCAAGGTTAGATGTCTATATGCAAAAAACACAGGTGAGGGGTGTTTATCGGGCTTATATATTAGCCGCGACAGCACATGATGGGCAATATCGAAAATCGGGTGAAGCGTATGTGTTTCATCCGATTAACGTGGCGATGATTTTGGCAGATTTAGAATTGGATTATCATTGTATTGTTGCTGCATTATTGCATGATTGTATTGAAGATACAGCACTAACTAGAGTTGATATTGTCCAAGACTTTGGTGAGGAAGTTGCGCATATTGTTGACGGTGTTTCAAAATTAACGGGGCTAGAGTTTCATTCAAATATTGAAGAGCAGGCGCAAAATTTCAGAAAGTTGTTTTTGGCTATGGCAACCGATATGCGTGTCATTATGATTAAACTTGCTGATCGTTTGCATAATATGCGCACATTGCAACCTATAAAACGCGAAAAACAACAAAAAATCGCTAAGGAAACTGCCGAAATTCACGCACCTATTGCGCATCGTCTTGGTTTAAATAGCATTAGTGAAGAGTTAGAAAATTTGTGTTTTGAATATATTCATCCTTATCGCTATCAAGTACTAAAAAATGGTATTAACAAACGTTATGGTAATTTAACAGCGATTATTGAAAAAATTCAAGACGAAATCAAAGTTTGCTTGAGGCAAGAAGGTTTGGACAAAGTTCAAACTAATGGACGTAGAAAAACCGTCTCTAGCATTTATAAAAAAATGAAAAATAATCGCTTGAAATTATCCGAAGTGTTCGATATGTATGCATTTAGGGTAATTGTTGATGATGTCTCTCAATGCTATCAAGCTTTGGGGGTTATTCATAATCTATACAAACCTGTACCTGGTAAATTTAAAGACTACATCGCCTTACCCAAAACCAATGGTTATCAATCTTTGCATACCGTGCTATTTGCTCCAAATAAAATTTATATTGAAGTGCAAATTCGCACACAAGAAATGCATTTTATTTCTGAATACGGTATTGCAGCACATTGGCATTATAAAAGCGATGGTGTTAACGCCTCAGATTTAGCAGATAATTGGATTGGTTCATTATTAGATATCCAACAACACTCGGACACTTCAATTGAATTTTTAGAAGATGCAAAGATAGATTTGTTCCCTTCAGAAGTCTTTGTTTTCACGCCTAAAGGTAAAATTATCCAATTACCATATAAATCTACAGTGCTAGATTTTGCTTATGCAATTCACACCAATGTTGGTAATCAAGTGTTTCGCGCCAAAGTTAACCAAATAAATGTCGATTTTAATACCGAGCTAAAATCAGGGCAAACCGTTGAAATTATTACTGATAAAAGCGCCAAACCACACCCATTTTGGCTACAGATTGTGGTAACGGCAAAAGCTAAAAACTCAATCAAAAGCAATCTACAAAAAGAATCAGCAACAGAATTAATACGCTTGGGAGAACACCTATTAACAAACGCTTTAGCGTATCAGGGAGATGGTAAACCTATCAGCGAGGAAAAATGGAAAACCTGTTTGCAAAATTTAAAATGCGACTCCAAAGCAGATTTATACATGAAAATCGCATTGTCAGAGATTTGGGTATCTTTTGTATTGAATAAAATTCAAGACAAAGAAGGGAGCATATTAAATAATCGCGTTATTGTTAAAAGCACCAAAGATAAATCGATTAGTTGCGCGCATTGTTGCTATCCAATCCCAAGTGATAAAGTGGACGGCATATTAACTAGCAGTAAAGGCTTGGTGTTACATAGATCAGATTGCGGCAATCTTATTCATGCCAAGCAAAAACATGAACAATGGTTAAACCTGTTAAAAACTAACGATTTAACCATCGCTATAGCTAAAGATCAGGCTTTTGGTTTTTATTATCAAGATGACTTAGATGCGTTTATATCTTTAGGCGTTAATATTCAATATTTTGATACACTAACAGCAAGCAAATTGCCGAAATGCGATGGTTTGTTCATTGGTGGTGGTTTTCCAGAGATGCAACTACAACCACTTAGTGCTAATAAATCTTTGCTTAACGATATTAAATTAAAGATAGAGCAAGGATTGCCGACTTATGCAGAATGTGGCGGCTTAATGTATCTTAGCCGAGCTATTTCTTATCAGGGAGATTCGTATAAGATGGTTGGCTTGATTAATGCTGATTGTGTGATGAATTCCAAGCCAATTGGTAGAGGTTATGTGCAATTAGCACCAACGCAGACGCATCCTTGGGAAAGTGTTGCTGATAAAATTTATGCGCATGAGTTTCATTATTCAAAACTTGAAAATATCGATCCTAAAGTCCGTTACGCTTATAAAGTTTTGCGTGGTGTGGGCGTGGATAATGGATATGATGGCGTTTTAGTGCATAACTTGTTGGCAACTTACACACATCTTCGCAGTGTAGGAGAGAATCATTGGGTAAAGCAATTTGTTGATTTTGTTTATCGCTATTCTAAGGGGTTGGAATTGATAAAAAATATTTAGCTGCATTTTCATAAATCTGATGTGCAAAACACAAATATCTGCTGGTATCGAGCAAATCGCCTTGTTGTTTGTGTTAAAGTGCCTTGTATAATTAGTTATAGTTTTGTATAAAAATGCATATGATTACAATCACTAAGCGTGCTGCTGAAGAAATATTACTCTCTACACAAAATCCTGATACGCAAGGTTTGCTGATACGCTTTGCCGTTGACAAAACAGATGAAGGGTTTCGGTATTTAATGGGTTTTGATAAGCGCTTAGATAGTGATATTCATTTAGCATCTAATGGTGTTGAATATGTACTTGCTTATGGACAAAAAGCCTTGTTAGAAGGGATGGTAGTTGATTTTGATGAAATTGATACCGCAAGTGGTTATGGGTTTATTTTTATGAATCCAAATGATCCAAGTTACGAGCCACCTAGAGAAAATAGCGCACCTAAAAAATCTAAATAATAAGTTGTAATAACATCTTTCCTGTTGTACTTGGTGCACTAATTGTTAATGTTCTAGTATGGTTTTCACCACTAATATTGATGATTAAATCAGCATCAGGAACGACACCTTTGCCTAATTCAGCCCATTCTATTAGTTGAATATAGTTATCTTGTAAATATTCTCGAATACCGATATATTCTAACTCTTGCGGGTCACTTAGGCGATAGCAATCAAAGTGATGAATATTAATATTGTGGTGATGATAACTTTCAACCAAAGAATAAGTAGGGCTTTTTATGCGCTTAAAGCCAAAAGTTTGAATAAAATTTCTTGCTATTGTGGTTTTCCCTGCACCTAATTCACCCTCTAGGTAAATCACAATACAGCGATTAAGATTTTTTGCGTGATGTGCTAGGGTTTGAGCGAATTTAGCAACCTCAGCCTCACTATGTAATAAAACATTCAAAATAATTGCCACATATAAAGACCAAAAATACTAATCAATATAATGCCCCCAAAACGCTTAATCACATGTTTTTTATCAGGCTTATAAGATAGAGCAAATAATAATAAAGTCAGCAACAACATAACCAAATAATCTCGATTAATCACTTCATCGGCAATTGTAGATGGGTGAATAAGCCCAGGAATAGCAATAACGGCAGTCGTGTTAAATAAATTCGAACCAATCACATTGCCAAACACCATTTCATATTGTTTTTTCAAGGTGTTAGCAATAGATACTGCTAACTCAGGCAAACTGGTGCCAAGCGCAATAACGCTTAAGCCAATAATCAAGTCTGGCACGCCAAAAAAAACTGCAATTGCAACACCACCCCATACAATTAACTTAGCACTAGAAATTAGTATAATCAAGCTAATGATAAGCACTAACCATATTTTTCCTATTTGAGTTTTATCAACTTTTTCTATCAGTTCGTCAAATTCGTGTGAGTTGGAATTTTTGTTGGAAAAAAAAACATAACTTAAAAATAGAATCAACAAAGCAAATGACACCAAGCCATCAACGATACCAAGATGTTTATCCCATAGCAATAAACCAATAATCAATGTAGTAAGCATTAAAAATGTCCATTCTTTTTTTAAAACCTTGCTGTCTACTCGAATCGGCGCAATAATAACACTGATGCCAAGCACAAGAGCAATATTAAAAATATTAGAACCAATGGCATTACCTATGCTAATTCCTGTATTGCCATTTATTGCAGCTAATCCAGATACCAACATCTCGGGCACAGAGGTGCCAAATCCAAAGATCAGCAAACCAATAATTAATGGCGAAACATTAAAAACATTAGCGATTTTTGCACCATTTTCAGTAAACACATCGGCACTCCAAACCAAAAGCATGAAGCCTGATAAAAGTGCGATAGTTGGTAGTAGAATGT
>CALFDA010000103.1 GCA_937950605.1 uncultured PS1 clade bacterium
TTAGGCACACCGATTATTGTTGATTAAAGCATCTCGCCTTGTTCTTTAAGTTCTTGATAGCGATACAAGGTATCTTTTGAGACACCATTAACACCCATTATTTTGCAAGATTTAGATACATTGCCGAGTTCCTCGGCAAGACTTAACAAACCAATTCATCTAGCGTCATAGTCGTATTGACAAATGCTTTCATGCGTTTTAACAATGCAAATGCCTTCTCTATTGGATTAGTATTATTTATTATGAGTATTTTCTCCTATATTATTAAAAGCTCTAACACCTTTAAGTTTTAGAGATGGCACTCACTCTATTGTGAGCGATTGTTAGGTTGGGTTGGGGTTGTTGCAGATAAAGACAATGCCTTAAGATTTTAATTGTTTAATAAGTTTAGTTTGGGTTGTGTTGAAAAAATTATGTGCGAGAATCGGGGTTATTGCAAATATTTTAAATAGAATATTTATACAAATTTCAAATTAGCATAACTGCTAATCAACCATTTAGTGCCAGCAGTTTTGAATTTTACTTGCACTCTAGTGCTATCGCCAACACCTTCAAAATTTAATATAGTGCCAAAGCCAAATTTAGCATGTTTAACGGTTCTACCGATGGATAAATCACCTTTTGCTTGCGATTGATTAAATGTGTCGTTTTGCTGATAATTCTTTTGAATTACGCCGTATTTTTGTTGAATTGGGTTGAGGTGTGGCTTTGGAAGTTCGGACAAAAATCGAGAGGGGTAGGCATATATTGATTGTCCATGTAAAAAGCGTTTTGTGGCAAACGATAATGTGAGTTTTTGGCGCGCACGCGTCATGCCCACATAACATAAACGTCTTTCTTCATCAATTAAATGAGGCTCGTCTTGGGATTGTCTTGATGGAAATAAACCCTCTTCTAATCCTGTAAGAAATACATGAGAGAATTCCAATCCTTTAGCAGAATGAATTGTCATCAGTTGCACATTTTTTGTTGCTAACATATTGCTTTCACCACTAGAATCAAGTGAAGCTAAGGCGATAAACCCCATGGTTTTGCTCATATCATTATCATCTTCGTGGGTGTATTGTTTAGCAGCAGCAATCAGTTCTTCTAAATTTTCTGTTTTGCTACTTGTTTTATCATTTGCATAATGCGCAACAAGCCCTGATGCTTCGATAAGGTAAGCTACCTTTGCGGGTAAATCTAGGTTCTTAGTTGCATTTTGCATCTGCTCAATTAGTTGGATAAAACCTGTTAATGCATTTGCAGCACGGATTGGCAGGGTGGGTGCGATATTAATTGCTGCTTGGAACAAATGGGTTTGGTTAATCTGTGCAAATTCTCGTATTTTTTCAAGCGTGGCATTGCCAATACCGCGCGTGGGGAAATTCACCACACGCTCAAAAGCAACCCTATCAGAATTATTTTCTATCAAGCGTAAATAGGCTAAGGCATCTTTGATTTCGGCGCGTTCAAAAAAGCGTAAACCTCCATAAATAGTATATGGAATATTATATTTAATAAGTCTTTCTTCAAAGGCTCTAGACTGGGCATTTGAACGATATAAAATGCCACATTCATTCGCTAAAACGCCATTATCAATGTATTTTTGAATGCTACTAACCACAAAATCTGCTTCATCGACTTCGTTGCGTGCCTCATACAAATCAATTAACTCGCCATCGCCAGAATCGCTCCATAAAGATTTCCCCATGCGGTTTTTATTATGAGCAATCAACGCATTTGAGGCTTTTAAAATATACCCTGTTGAGCGATAATTTTGTTCAAGGCGAATGATTTTTAGTGGCATAAAGTCTGTTTCAAGTTTAACGATGTTTTCAATTTTTGCTCCGCGCCAACTGTAAATAGATTGATCATCATCGCCCACGCAAAACATCTTATTTTCGCCGTTGAATAATAATTTAACCCACTGATATTGCATGGTGTTAGTGTCTTGAAATTCATCAATTAAAATATGCTCAAAACGCCTTTGATAGTGCGTTAATAATTCAGGGTTATTTTTTAGCAATTCGTAACTGCGTACTAATAATTCAGCAAAATCAATTAAATTATTATCATTGCAATATTTTTCGTATAAGACAAACACCTCTAGGCTTTTCTTGACAAAATAATTACTTCCTGCATCAATATCAGCTGGACGTATGCCCTCATCTTTTTGTTGATTAATAAACCATTGCATTTTTTTAATGGGAAATTGCCCTTCGTCAATTTGATTTTCTTTCATTAAACGCTTAATAACGCGCGATTGATCTTGGGCATCAAGAATTTGAAATTGTGCAGTTAAATTAGCTGCAGCAGGATGCGCACGCAATAAGCGATGTGCTAAACCATGAAAAGTGCCAACCCACATATTGCCGATTGGTCGTTTAAGCAACATGCTCAAGCGCTCACGCATTTCGTTGGTTGCCTTATTGGTAAAAGTTAGTGCCAGAATAGCATCAATATGCACATTTTTTTGTGTAACTAAGTAAGCAATTCTATGGGTAAGAACTTTGGTTTTTCCAGAACCTGCACCCGCAAGAACTAACGCATTATGTACGCTATCTAAGGCAACTGCTTGAGATTGTGCATCGTTGAGTTTGTTAATTATTTCGGCTAGATTCATGAACTTCTTATTGTAAATTGGTCTGCAAATGATATAATACCGCCTTTTCTTATGTAGTCGTCAAACCAAAGTATTGACTGAAAATGAAAATGAGAGAATTATAAACATTATATTATTGTAAAGTAAAGGAGTATCGGCAATGACATACTACGAAGGTGTTAAAAAAATGGAAGCAATGGGCGTAAATGACAACTATATTCAAGGTTGGGTGGCTGGTTTTCTAAACAATCCTGAGATTGAAGAACAAAGAATCACTGATGAGTGGCAGGCTGGATATGAAGATGGAAAAGCACATACCGATGCAAACTTTGCAAACTTCTGCTAACGCATAGACATCAAAACAATAAAATAGCCCCGTCAAAACGGGGCTTTTTTGTGAATAACTGTAAAGCATGTTTTTTTGCTAAGACAACACAATAAACTAAACTTTTATACTGATACAATTCATCTCAATGAGCAATAATTGGCAACAAAATTCGCGTCATACACTTAAAGATGCAAGCAGTTGTAATGATTTTTTTCAATCGCAAAAATTCCAAGATAAAACTTTCCCTATCAAAATACCTTTAGAATTCGCCAAGATTATTGATAAAAACAATCCGCATGATCCATTATTAAAACAGGTTATGCCAAATGTCGCAATCAAAACAACCAAGCAGGACATATCGGGATTTTCGATTAGTCCGCTAGAAGATGAAAAAAATATGCCTGTTGCGGGGCTTATTCACAAGTATCCTAATCGGGTATTATTGATTGCGTCCAGAGTTTGTGCGATTCACTGTCAATATTGTTTTAGACAAAATTTTAATTACGGCAAACACGATGCACTTAGCAACTACCCAGCAATTGCAAGTTATATCCAAATAAACCCGCAAATTAATGAAGTTATATTAAGTGGCGGAGACCCTTTAAGTTTGAGTGATGAAAAACTTGCGCAACTAATCCAAAAAATAGCAAAAATTCCACACATTAAAAACTTGCGCATTCATACGCGTAGCGCCGTAGTAACGCCAAATCGCATCACTCAAAAACTAATCGACACCCTAACACAAAGCAAGCTTAACATGGTGCTGGTTACCCATGTTAATCATGCTAATGAATTGTCTAGTGATTTTGCTCATGCAATTAAAAAGTTAAATGGCATTACTTTGCTTAATCAATCTGTTTTATTAAAAGGCGTAAATGATAATGTATCGACTTTGAGCGCACTTTCTATGGGTTTGTTCGAATTAGGCATTTTGCCCTATTATTTGCATTTGTTAGATAAAGTGAACGGCACACAACACTTTTTAGTTAGTGATAAGAATGCACAACAACTACACAAAGTATTGCAAAAACAACTAAGTGGTTATTTGGTGCCTAAATTGGTTAAAGATGAGAATCTAGATTCAAAAACTTGGCTTTAACACCCAAAATCTATTTTGCTATTGATTTTTCCAAAGTTTTAATATCTACCTCACCCATAAAATAATCAACTAATAATCCATTTGGCGCATAAACATAGGTGGTAGGCATGCCAATAATTTCGCCAAATTTTGCAAATTCGGCTCGATTTTTTTCACTAGCTAAAATAATCGGGTAATTCACCATATAACTATCTGTAAATTCGGTAATTTTATCAATATCAACACCTTCATAGTTGATGCCTAATATCTCTACTTTGTGGGAATTTTCCTCGTAAAACATTACAAAAGCAGGGATTTCTTTTAAACATGGAGGACACCAAGTTGCCCAAAAATTAACCACCAAATATTTACCTTGAATAGTGTTATTGTTATGCTCTTGACCGTGCATATCTATGACTGAAAATTTAGGTATTTTGAGGATTTTTGTGTGTCCAGATGAGGATTTTTCTTGATTAAATACAACCGCTGCGCTGGTTATAAAAACAAGAGTGAGCGCGAGTATAATAATAATTTTTTTCATATTAGATAGGCGATAATGAAAGCAACAATTTATCACAACCCTAGATGTAGTAAATCCAGATTGACCTTGGATATTTTAAAAGAAAAAGGTGTTGAGTTACAAATAATTCAATATCTAAAAGACACGCCTAGTGCCGAGGAATTAAAGACATTGCTAAGTACATTGAACATGGGCGCTAGGTCGCTTATGCGCACCCAAGAATCGGCTTATAAAGACAATAATTTAGACAACAAAACGTTAAGCGAAGACGATTTAATTCAGGCAATGGTTGATAATCCGATTCTAATTGAACGACCTATTATTAAAACCAATAAAGGCGTGGTGATTGGCAGACCGCCTGAAAAGGTTTTAACAATTATTTAGTTTAGAACTACTCAATTAATAACGTTGATAAGTGTCCTTCTCGGGATTTAATATTTGAATAATAGACATCATTTAGGTCCTCGACAACAGAATTTTTTACCACATCAAGTGCTAGAACTTCCCTGCTCCAAGATTCTAAATTTTGAAATTGCCTGATAGATAGAGCGTTATTGCTAAATTCATTAATCCAAGATAGGCGCATAAAAAATGGCGCAATAGCAAAATCTATCATTGCAAAATTTTCGCCATTAAAAAATTTATCCTTAGTTTTAACTTGCTCAATTTTACTAAGTTTTGCAAACAAATCTTGTTTTGCAATGTTAAACTTTTCTTCATCGCCCGTAATTAGGTTAAACAAATCACCAAACAGCATAGACGAAAAGGCAATCCAAGAGCGATTATTAGCCTTATCAATAGCATCATGCGGGTGTAAATCAATCGTACCAATATCATTAACAAACTCACCAATCACTGAAGATTCAAACACTATTTTATTATCCACCTTAAGCAATGGCACCTGTCCAGTTGGTGATATTTCTTTAAACCAATCTGGTGGGTTCATCGGATTTATATAAATTGTTTTAAAATCGAGTTTTTGTAATGTTAATAAAATCACTGCACGTTGTGCAAATGGACAAAGTTTAAAGCTAATTAATTCTAGTTTCATATTATTTTCTCCTATTTTTTCTATCTTAAATGCCCAAGCGTGGCGTATTAATTGACGTTATTCTCGATGATATGGATGGTTGCTTAATAGTGCATATGCACGATAAATTTGCTCCAAGACCAATAAGCGCGCCATTGCATGTGGCAAGGTAAGATTAGAAAGACCCCATAACTGGTGCGCATGTTGTTTTACAGCATTGCCCAAACCATCTGCACCACCAATCAATAAAGCAACATGCTCACCATTTTGTTGCCAGTTTTGCATTGCATTAGAGAACATT
This sequence comes from uncultured PS1 clade bacterium, assembly GCA_937950605.1. Classification (GTDB taxonomy): domain Bacteria; phylum Pseudomonadota; class Gammaproteobacteria; order PS1; family Pseudothioglobaceae; genus Thiodubiliella. The sequence goes on from CALFDA010000103.1 coordinate 5,842, forward strand.
TTGCTAGATTGTTGTCGACCGCACTCATCAAGAGCAATAATAAAACTTGCGTCATTACTTGCTTTGAGTAGCAATTCACCTTCTAATTCTTTAATTTTTTCAATATTATTGCCTTTGCGCTTTTGTGCTTCAACAGTAATAAGATTAAAATTTAATTCTCGTGGTAATTGTTTTTGGTAGTGGATAATTCCTGTTTGTATCCAATTAGGCATTTTTTTACCAATAGCAATGAGTTTAATTTTCATTTTTTTGCTTAATTTATTTGCAATCAGATTTGCCAGACCAAAGTTTTTCTAATTTGTAAAATTCTCTAGTTTTTGCAGTCATGATATGCACCACTACTTCTGCTAAATCAATCAAAACCCAACTCCCTGTTTGCATACCTTCTATGCCAATGATTTTCATGTTTAAGCGTTTAGCTTCAATTTTTACATTATGGGCGATACTACGCACATGTTGACTAGAGCGACCCGTTGCAATGACAATTGCCTCGATATCTACACTTTGCTCTAAAACTTTTAGGCTAATAATATCTTCACCTTTTAACTCTTCTATAGCGTTAATAACAGTTGTTAATTGTGCTTCTAAATTCATAAGTCTTGAATATATTGAATAATATTTTTGGGAAGTAATCCTGATAATTTTTGGGAATTCATTTTACCTGTTGGAGTAATACTAGATACAATACTTCGGATTTGTGTAGAAGAAATATCAATTAAAGGTGTTTGGGCAAAATAGGTGTCGGTATTAGTATTGGATTGTTGACTACTAGAGCTGCGAGGCAAAACCACTAAAGATACATAGTCGCTAAATTTTTGATAGTCTTTCCACGTCGTTAGTGTATCAAAACTATCTTGTCCGATAATCAAAAAAATCTCTTCATTTGGGTAATCGGATTGAATATGTTTAAGCGTTTCGATTGTATAAGATGGGCTTTGTCGATCAATTTCACGCGTATCGATTTGCAAATCGCTAAACTCAATACAAGCTAAAGTTAGCATTTCTAGACGTTGTCTACTGGAAAAATATAACTTGTTTTTGTGTACTGGGGTTTTGCAAGGCATTAAAAAAAGTTGTTTTAACTTTAACTCTTTTTTTATGGCGCATGCTATTTTTAAATGTCCATAATGTACAGGGTCAAATGAGCCACCAAAAAAACCAATCATATCAATAACCCTATAACATTGCTTTAATTTCTTTCAAGTTAAGTGCGCTGGTTGGATAAGCTATAGAACCTTGATTCATGCCGTTAATAAATTTAATAAAATCTTGTTGTGTTTCGATAACAAGCCATGCATTGCCCCGTTTTTGCTCGCCCATTGTAGTCGCAATTTTGATGCCATAATCATGTCCGCAATGCAAAATAGTAACATCATCAATTTGTTTGAGTTTTTGCATAGAATAATACATATCTAGCACATTGGCACCAGGCAACAAACAATGTCCTGCACCATACACAAATAATGTATCTCCCGCAATTAGATGCCCATCTAGCAAATAACAAACACCACCCGCACTATGCCCTGGAGTATTAATAACCTTGGCTGGGGTCTCGCCTAGGTAAATCGTATCATTATCATTTACTGTTTGCACTTCATGCTCAATTTGCAGATAAGGAATTTCGTGAATACCTGCGGTGATTTTTGCCCCTGTTTTATCCACTAACCTATCCACCGAGTTAGTGTGGTCGGTGTGCCAGTGTGTTAACCAAATGTCGCTTAGTTTATAACCTTTATCTATAATACGATTGATAAACAAATCTATCTCCCAAGCTGGGTCAATAATAGCGCAAGTCTTTGAGGCATGGTCAAAAATAAAATGAATAGAGTTTTCATACTCACCTACATGGTAGATAATTTCCAATGTGAAGGTTTTCGCTAGGTGTTTTTTTTCTAACATAAGCACATTCCAACTTGATTAATTTGCAATACAGATTATAATCTACCCATTTTGCTTAGCAGTTAGATTTTGGGGTATTGTCTTGGGGCTATAGCTCAGCTGGGAGAGCACGACACTGGCAGTGTCGGGGTCAGCGGTTCGATCCCGCTTAGCTCCACCAAAGCAAAAAAACTTATGTCGCCTTCGTCTATCGGTTAGGACCCAAGGTTTTCATCCTTGTAAGAGGAGTTCGATTCTCCTAGGCGATGCCAAATTAGTGCTTGGTATAAAACACCAATGCCAACAAAAGCGATGAAAAAATCACTAAAAATTAACTAAATCGATTGGTTAATTCCGTTTAATAATTTTGGTGTAGGTTTGCATATCTTGATGTCCTTATTGTTGAGTTTAATGACGAGTAAATCGAAAGTTTTTGCGCGTTTTTGCCATTAAATCTTTTGTCTAAATTTTTCTTTTTGGGTGCGTATTTATTTTACTTGTCGCCATTAATATCTTTATTCAATTAAAAATTGCTTTATCAATCAAGATTATGTTTTATAACTTGAATATCATCATGCTGCCCCATAAATATAGAGCAACTTAACAGCAAAAATATAATAAAAAACAACTGATATACTTAACTCTTCGGTTGGGAAAATATACTATGGATATTAATAAACTAACATCACAATTTCAACAAGACTTAGCCAATGCACAATACAGTGCTATTGATAAAAATCATACAGCAATCGAGGGGTTACATGTGTTGAGCAGCATGCTAAGTAATGATGTCTCAAGTGTAAGCAATGTACTTAAAGCACTCAATGTCGATACCCAGAAACTTCGAGAAAATATCAACAAAGAAATTGATAATTTAGCAATAATTAGTACACCTAGTGGCGATATTGGCATATCGCAGGGCCTGCTAAGACTATTAAATGCTACCGAAAAACTAGCTAATGAAAAAGGCGATAGTTATTTGTCAACCGAATTGTTTTTATTGGCAATTATCGGCGGTAATGATACAACAACAAAATTATTAAAAGATTTAGGCATTGGTAAAAATAATTTATCAAGTGCCATAGATAAAATTAGAGGGGGCAAAACCGTGAACGAGCAAAATGCAGAAACTCAAAGAGATGCTTTAAATAAATACACCTTAGATTTAACACAACGCGCACAAGATGGCAAGCTTGACCCTGTGATTGGTCGTGATGGTGAAATTCGCCGAGCGATTCAGGTTTTACAACGTCGCACTAAAAACAATCCCGTATTGATTGGCGAACCAGGTGTTGGCAAAACTGCTATTGTTGAAGGTTTGGCACAACGTATTATTGACAACGAAGTGCCAGAAGGCGTTAGAGGAAAACGTTTGTTGTCGCTTGATATGGCTGCGTTAGTTGCTGGCGCAAAATATCGTGGTGAGTTTGAAGAGCGCCTAAAGGCTGTACTCAAAGAACTAGAAGCCGAACAAGGACAAGTGATTTTATTTATTGATGAGATGCACACCATGGTTGGCGCAGGCAAAACTGATGGCGCAATGGATGCAGGCAATATGCTTAAACCTGCATTAGCACGTGGCGATTTACATTGCATGGGTGCTACCACACTTAACGAATATCGTGAATACATTGAAAAAGACTCAGCGTTAGAGCGCCGTTTTCAAAAGGTGTTAGTTGATGAGCCAACCGAACAAGATACTATTGCTATTTTACGTGGACTCAAAGAAAAATACGAAGTACACCATGGCGTAGAAATCACCGACCCTGCTATTATCGCCGCTACTACCTATTCGCAACGCTATATAACCGATAGGCAATTACCTGATAAAGCGATTGATTTAATTGATGAGGCTGCATCGCAAATTCGTATGGAAATTGATTCTAAACCAGAATCGATGGATAAACTTGACCGCAAATTAGTGCAACTTAAAATTGAGCGCATGGCGTTAAAAAAAGAGACAGACAAAGCCTCTAAAGAGCGACTCAGGGAATTAGAATCTTATATTAAAAAACTTGAAAAAGAATATGCCGATTTAGAAGAAGTTTGGAAAAAAGAAAAATCTCAAGTGCAAGGTGCGCAACACCTTAAAGAAACATTAGAAAATACCAAAGCCGAGCTTGAAATTGCACGTCGTAACAGCGATTTAGCCAAAATGAGTGAATTGCAATACGGCAAAATTCCAGAGCTTGAAGCTAAAATTACCGCGGCAGAATCAGCGGATAAAGAAGGCATGAAGCTGCTACGCAACAAGGTTACCGAAGATGAAATTGCACACATTGTTGCCCGTTGGACGGGTATTCCTGTTGATAAAATGCTAGAAGGCGAAAAGGATAAATTATTACAAATGGAAAATATTATCCATCAACGCTTAGTTGGACAAGACAAGGCAGTCAAGGTTATTGCTAATGCAGTGCGTCGCTCTCGTGCAGGATTATCAGACCCTAACCGCCCTGATGGTTCGTTTATGTTTATGGGTCCAACTGGTGTTGGTAAGACCGAACTTACCAAAGCCCTAGCAGATTTCTTGTTTGACACCGAACAGGCTATTGTGCGCATTGATATGAGCGAATTTATGGAAAAACACTCTGTAGCACGTTTAATTGGCGCACCACCTGGTTACGTGGGTTATGAGCAAGGTGGTGCATTAACCGAAGCAGTTCGCAGAAAACCTTATTCAATTATATTGCTTGATGAAGTAGAAAAAGCACACTCTGACGTGTTTAATATTCTTCTGCAAGTGCTTGATGATGGGCGTTTAACCGATGGACAAGGACGCACTGTCGATTTTAAAAATACTGTGATTGTTATGACCTCTAATCTTGGGTCGCATTTAATCCAAGAAAATCCAAACCAAGACATAAGCCGCGAATTAAACAAAATTATTGCCCAACACTTCCGTCCCGAATTTGTCAACCGTATTGATGAAATTGTGGTGTTTAATAATCTTGAAAAAGACCAAATTAAAGGCATTGCCATGTTACAAATTGCAATTTTGCAATCTAGATTAGCAGAAATGGAGCTTAAGCTTGAATTAGATGACGATGCAATAACTATGATTGTAAATAGAGGCTATGATCCAGCGTTTGGCGCGCGTCCACTCAAACGCACTATACAACAATTACTCGAAAATCCGCTTTCACAAAAAATACTCTCGGGAGAATTTTCGCCTAATTCAACAATTCACGGCAGTGTTGCTAATAATGAAATTGTATTTTCTTGATTTTATAATGTCAAAAGTCAAATAACTACAAAACATAAAAACGCCATATGTTGCCTTTTGCATCAACTTTTTTGTGCAATATAGGGTAGTGTGTAGAGTGCTAGTGCTTTATTAACTTGCCTATATAATTTGGGCTTATTTTTATTTTTTTACAGGTAAAACAGCATTATCGAACAACAAAAAACCACACAGCCCTGTCAAATATTTAAACAAAAGCAATATTATTGTCAACCAAGGCAAGTGTATCTCAACACATCAAAGATAGTGAGATTCTAAGCACAGAATTTAGTCTAATTCCCAAGCAAGTCAAATAAGATTTATAAGCATTGATAAAGGACACACCACGCTAGATATAGGTTTTGTGATTGCATAACTGCCCAAGTTGCACTTTAATACATTACTTTGTATTGATAAAAACTCAATAAAAAAACCCTAGCCAATCGACTAGGGTTTTTTAATGGCGTATGTACGATTATTCGTTGTTAATTAAATTATGAATAATTGGATATAAAATTACCTCCATTGCCAAGCCCATTTTGCTACCTGGCACCACAATAGTATTGCGTCTAGACATAAATGAACCACCAATCATGTTACAAAGATAAGGGAAATCTACTGGTGTTTTGAGCAAATCCCTGAAACGAATTACCACAAAAGACTCGTCTGGGGTGGGGATATCGCGAGTAATAAATGGATTAGAGGTGTCCACTGTTGCTATACGCTGAAAATTGATGTCGGTTTGTGAAAATTGTGGCGTGATATACTTGATATAGTCAGGCATTCTGCGCAAAATAGTATCAACTGTTTCTTTTGCAGAATAACCGCGTTCGGAATTATCACGATGAATTTTTTGAATCCATTCAAGATTAACACTTGGCACAACACCAATTTTTAAATCGCCATATTGTGCTACATCTACACTATCAGCAACAACAGCACCGTGTAAACCTTCGTAAAACAACAAATCTGTATTAGCACCTACTTTTTCCCAAGGCGTAAATTCGCCCGGATTAAGATTTAAACCTAGCCTTTCATTATGCTCGGTAGCTTCTTCATCAGAGTGAATATAATAACGGCGCTCACATTCTCCAGTAGCACCATAATCTTTAAAAGTTTGTTCGATTTTTACAAATAAATTAGCATCTGGACCAAAATGAGAAAAAAAGTTATTGCCCAAGGATTCTTGTTTTTTGACATTTGCTTTCATTGAAGCACGATCATATTTATGAAAGCTATCGCCTTCGATAATCAGTGGCTTTACATTTTCTTTTCTAAAAATACTTTCAAATGCACGTTTTACAAAGGTGGTGCCTGCACCTGATGAGCCAGTTACAACAACAACAGGGTGTTTTTTTGACATATTGTTTCTCCTAATAATAATTTAAAAATCCAAATTATCAACGGAAAGTGCATTATTTTCAATGAAGTTTCTACGTAACTCCACTTCGCCCCCCATTAAAGTTGAAAAAACTTCGTCTGCTACAATAGCATCTTCAACCTTAACCTTTAACAAAATTCTATTTTCTGGGCTCATGGTGGTTTCCCATAATTGTTCTGGATTCATTTCACCCAAACCCTTATAACGTTGGAAACTTTGACCTTTTTTAGCGTCATTCATTAAAATATCGAGCACTTCCGTGAAATTTTTCACCTTGACGGTTTTTGCTTTTTTCTCGACAAAAGATTCATCGGTAATTACACTTTCAATCTCTTGTGAAAACTTTTTAATACTGGTGTAATCTGCTGAATCAAAGAACGATTTACCTAAGATATTAGTATCAGTATCTACACCATAGGCTGACAAAGTATATCTTATCTCATTGGTATCGGCATTAAAAATAACCGTACATTTTTCTGCAGGCAACAAATCTTGTGATAATTTTTGCTCTAATTGTTTAATCCAAGTGTCCACGGTGTTTGTGTCTTCGAGATTTTCTAGCGGACTTGTTTTAGCAATAGCACGCAATAATTTAGAGTTGATTTTCTTTGATAAACGTCCAATAATGTTATCAATGACATAATATTTTTTAACTAAAGACTCTAAAGCAACGCCCGAAATTGCTGGAGATTGGGTATTGATAAATAGATGCGCATCGTTAATTGCCTCTTGTAATAGATAGTCGTTAAGTTCTTGGTCGTCTTTTAAATATTGTTCTTGTTTGCCTTTTTTAATCTTATATAAAGGTGGTTGTGCAATATAAAGATAACCTTTTTCTACTAATTCTGGCAAATAACGATAAAAGAAAGTTAACAATAATGTGCGAATGTGCGCACCATCAACATCAGCGTCTGTCATAATGACAATCTTGTGGTAACGCAATTTTTCAATATTGTATTCTTCTTTTCCAATGCCACAACCTAACGCTGTAATCAAAGTAGCAACTTCAGCAGAACCCAGCATTTTTTCAAAACGTGCTTTTTCAACATTTAAAATTTTGCCTTTAAGTGGCAAAATCGCCTGAGTGCGACGGTCGCGCCCCTGTTTGGCAGAACCTCCTGCAGAATCGCCCTCAACGAGAAAAATTTCACTTTCGGCAGGGTCTTTGGTTTGGCAATCGCTTAATTTTCCCGGTAAGCCAGCAATATCAAGCGCCCCTTTACGACGGGTCATTTCTCTAGCCTTTCGTGCTGCATCACGAGCACGCGAAGCCTCTAAAATCTTGCCAACAATGATTTTTGCCGAATTTGGATTCTCTAAAAGATATTCCCCTAATTTTTCGTTAATTGTCGATTCAACAGGCGCGCGAACCTCACTTGATACTAATTTGTCTTTAGTTTGTGATGAAAATTTAGGGTCTGGAACCTTAACCGAAATAATTGCTGTTAAACCTTCTCGCGTGTCTTCACCAGTAATGCTAGATTTTGCTTTTTTTGCCATGCCCGAACTAGCAATATAATTGTTTAGCGTGCGTGTGAGAGCACCTCTAAAACCTGCTAAATGGGTACCGCCATCATGCTGAGGAATGTTGTTAGTAAAACAATAAATACTTTCTTGATAAGCATCACTCCACTGTAAAGCAACATCAACTTTAATATCATTACGTTCGGCAGAAATGGCAATAATATCAGTGTGGATTAGGGTTTTAGCCTTGTTTAGATGCTCAACAAAAGCAATAATACCACCCTCATATTCAAATACATCTCGACGCCCAGTTGCAATATCTGCAATTTCGATATGCACGCCCGAATTTAAAAACGATAACTCGCGCACACGATTTGCCAAAGTATCATACTTAAATTTAGTAATTGTAAAAAATTCAGGGCTTGGCTTAAAATGGACAGTCGTTCCAGTAGTATCGGTGTTTCCCGTAACTTTCATTGGCGCATCAGGTACACCCAAGGTATAACTTTGCTCATGAATTTTGCCTGCACGATGTACGGTTAGATGCACGGTTGCAGACAAGGCATTAACAACAGAGACGCCAACGCCATGCAAACCGCCCGATACTTTGTAAGAATTGTCATCAAACTTACCACCTGCGTGCAACATTGTCATAATCACCTCAGCAGCACTCACACCTTCTTCAGGATGAATATCGGTAGGAATTCCCCGACCATTATCAGAAACAGAAACCGAGTGATCTTCGTGAATAGTAATATTAATTTTCGAGCAATATCCAGCCAAAACTTCATCAATGGCATTATCAACCACCTCAAACACCATATGATGTAAGCCTGTGCCATCATCAGTATCCCCAATATACATTCCTGGGCGTTTTCTAACTGCGTCAAGACCTTTTAAAACTTTGATATTAGCGGCCTGATATTCTTGTGTTGGTTCAGACATAGGCACTCGAAAGAAATAATGGGCGGATTATACCACTACAAGCACAACAATAGACTCTCAGTCCGTTTTTTTAAAACCACCACACAACCCCAAAAACCCATGTCTAAAACTCAAAAAAACACCTAAGTTCTTTAATATTATAAAAATTTGCCTTAAAAATCTAATTTTTAGTAAAAAAATATTACTATTTTAATTTTTTTGGATTATTAATGATTTTCTTGTCTAAAAATTGACAAACATGCACAAAACAACAACTCACAATATTGTCTCGTTATAACACTATATGCCCACCATCTATCAAGCTATTTAGATACTGGTCGAGCACAACATCGGCACCGAGGTTTAAGTCTATTAGTTTTATACCAAAATCTTGCAACTCATTGCCGCTGTTATCGTAAAAATTAATATCGGTATCACCACCTGTGCCATTTATTTTCAGATTTGCTCTAGTTAAGCCTACACCATCTATTTCTACATTTGACAAATCTATGACACTGTTAGATGTGCCAAATCCTGCGATTGTATCTATACCATCAAGAATACTATCATAGATAATCGTGTTGCTAGTGCTATTCCTATAAAGATGTATAGAGTCATTGCCAGCACCGCCATTTATAGTGTTTGTGCCTATACCACTATATATAGTGTCATCGCCAGCATAGCCATATATAGCGTCATCGCCAGCACCGCTATATATGGTGTCACCATTGTTACTGCCACTTATACCATCAGCATCATCGCTACCTTGGACGATTCCACCGCTGTGATGTGCTACAATTGTCACTGGTTGGGATAAGGTGTTGGTTGCATGTAATACATTAATACTAAACTCATACATATCTAATCCATACATACTACCTGCAGCAATAATTTTAATATCATACCTACCTAGATAGTCTGCAGTTACAGTTGTTCCAGAAAATGTTTTTGATGCGACATCAAAGTTCAGCCAATCTGGCAAAGGGCTGCCATCTGCTAGGGTCGCGGTGTAACCTAGTGCATCACCATCTGCGTCGCTAAAATAAAACGCAGAATTTAAACTAAAGTTGTCATTTGTGTCAATGGACTGATCAGCAATGTTATTGACAAGCACAGGCGGGTTGTTGGCATCAACTACTAAAATAATAAAATTCTTTGTAACACTTAAATTGCCATCACTTGCAACAACTTGCACATCAATATCGCCCACATTGCTATGTAGTGAAATGCCACTCAATATGCCTGTTGTTGGGTCAAGGCTCAGCTAATCTGGCAAAGGGTCGCCATTTGATAAAGTTGCGCCATAAACTAAATTATCTGCATCTGCATCGCTAAAGTAATTAGATAAATCTGGTAGTTTATGCTCAAGTTCATCGCCTCGGTTAAATGTTATTAAATCATGAATAGAACCATTAAATGCTGGCGGGTTTGGGTTTTCAACAATATAATTACGCAAAGCATAACCACCCATTCTATTGGCATCTATCTCACTTGCATCTACTACTACTCCATCTGCATTTGTATCGATTGCGTCTGGGGTAATTGCAAATTTAATTGCGTTATGACCTAATGCTAATGTGGT
>CALFDA010000104.1 GCA_937950605.1 uncultured PS1 clade bacterium
GTTGTTGCAGATTTTAGGTGTTAGATGCTAGATTTTTGCTAACTTAAGAGATGCTTTTTGATTAGAGTTTTGTATTTCTTTTATGATTCGTAACGTAGTTTTGGCGTTGTCATGTAAAGACCCCTGCATTAAACTCAAAAATCCAACAAAAACCTACATTTAAAGCAGATATAGCACCATAGCAAATGCTAATTTATGGTAAATATATTATTTATCAAATGCTGTAAGATGTTTTGTCAGGGGGTGGGGTTGGGCGGTTATTAATATATCAAATGCTTTAATAACAAAGGAAAAAATAGCTGGTTAGTTTTTACTTGGAAAGGGCACTATATTATATCTTTTGGCTGTGGCTTAAAAAAGGCGCACAATGAAACGAATATAATGATCAATTAGCAAAAATAAAAATAAGGCTGAAAGATAAAAAATCGAAAAACCAAAGGTTTTCATTGCATTTTTATCACTTGGGTTAGCGTGCAGTTTCCACGCATGATAAATAAATATAATGCCCAGTACAACAGCAGCAACAAGATATATTAAACCGCTCATACGGATAATAAATGGAAACAAAGACACCACTAAAAGCATGATTGTATATAACAAAATTTGCCCCTTAGTAAAATCAACACCATGCGTTACAGGCAACATTGGAATGTCAACTTTTTTATATTCTTCTCTACGCTTGATAGCTAGTGCCCAAAAATGTGGTGGCGTCCAAATAAAAATCAGCAAAAATAATAATAAAGCCTCAGCATGCACTGAACCAGTTATTGTGACCCAGCCTAGCACTGGTGGCATAGCACCTGCTGCGCCACCCCAAACAATATTTTGTGGTGTTGAGCGTTTTAAATAAATGGTGTAGATGATAGCATAGCCAATCATTGAAATTATTGTCAGCCAAGCGGTGAGTATATTTACATAGAGCAACAACACTATAACTGATGCTAACGCCATAGCGCAGGCAAATATTAGTGCGTTTTTTTTTGGTAGCGCATTTGTTGGCAAAGGTCTAGAGTTCGTTCTTTGCATTTTGCCATCAATTTTTTCATCAATAATGTGATTAAATGCCGCACCAGCAGCCGAACCTAGCCATATTCCAATTAATCCCATAAACGCACGCATATAAGGAAAATCACCAGAATATGGTGCTAGTAACATACCTATTAATGCAGTAAGAAGTATAAGTGCTACAACTTTTGGTTTGGTGAGCTCAAAATAACTTTTAAACATATTTGCTTAATGCCCTGCTCCCCATTTATTAATTTTTAATAAATGTCTGAGGTCAGACAACAAATCCTTAGGGCTTTGCTCTGGAGCATAGCGCATCATCACATTTTGCATTGGATCCATTATAAATGTGTAGTTAGTAATATTTTTACCATCACCAAGTTGTTTAATAATTTTGTCGCTTAAAGACTTATTTTGACTCATAACATCAGTGCCGTGATAGGGTTTTATATAATGTTCGAGATTCATATCAACACTATCACTGCTGATTAATACCAAACGTTTGATACTAATATAATCCTCTTCTAATGCCTTGCGCACTTGACGCATGTCATGGATTTTGCGTTTACAAACATCATCACAGTGGTTACCAGCAACGACAATAATAGTCCAATAACCCTTGTATTGCGCAACTGATGCAAGAGTTTTATCGTCGATATTTCTAAATTTAAGATTATCAATCGAGATGACAGGTTGTATGAGTTGTCCTTTATTAGAGCGTGCATTAGGCAAAAACTCTGGGTTATAGATAAAAAACCACGAGGCAATAGTCGGTATGGCGAATACTAACATGAGGGCAATCAGTTGTTTTCTAGATTTGTTCATTTTTCACCTGCCTTTTTCTTTAAATTGCATATACAGAGCACCTAACAATAATATCAACGCAAAACTAAACCACATAATTGCATAACCTAAGTGCATCATAGGCTTAAAACTTGGCACCTGCCATTTTCTAATTAAACCATCATTGACATTATTACTAGTTTGAAACACAACCACTTTCGCCAAAGATCTATCGCTTGCAGTTAACGCGTCAATATCAACAAACATTTTTCGTTTTGAATTAGGGGAATTGCTCATAAAATATGAATTAGACATTTTTCTAATCATGCCACTAATGCTAACGTTTTTCTCGGGTGTATAAATCAGCGGATTATTTTTATCGTCAGGATTGTGTTTTATCCAGCCACGATTAACCAACACTTTAGCTCCAGACGACAACAACAATGGCATAATAACTTGCATACCAATTACGCCCTTGTGTTTCTTTAAATTTAGGAAAAAACTATCTTCTGGTAACCATTTTCCTGTTAATTCTATATTTTTATAACTTAAACTACTTGCAGAATCGTGTATTTGTGATTGCGTAACTGTCGACACAGAATTAATAGTGTAAGTCTGTTCCAAGTCTAATTTTTCATAGTACCTTTCAACTTGCCATAATCCCAACTTCACTAGTATCAGCAAAGACACAACCACAGATACGAAAGGCAAAAGCTTAATCCTCATGGTAAAATTTGCGCTTTTTACTTAGGGCAATTATGTTTAAAGTAGCAATTATCACATTTTTAGTCGCCATTTTAGCCTCTCTTGGTAGAGGCTTGTTCTTCCTAACAAGAGGTGGCAACACAAAAAATTACGTACTTAATAGTCTAAGATTGCGCATCGGACTCTCTATTGCTTTAGTGGTGCTAATTGTATTTGGATATTCAATGGGTTGGATAGAACCCAATAATGTTGTTACCGCTACTACATCCAATATACAAAAATAAATAAACCTAACCACACCACATCAACAAAGTGCCAATACCAAGCAACCGCCTCAAAAGCAAAGTGCTTCTCTGGTTTAAAGTGGTTTTTTGCACATCTTAGTGCGATGACAACCAACATAATCGAACCCATTACCACGTGGAAACCGTGAAAACCTGTCAGAATATAGAAGGTTGAACCATATACACCAGCACCTAATGTTAAGTTGAGATCATTATATGCATGAATGTACTCATAGGCTTGAAAACCCACGAATGTAAGCCCCAATGCAATTGTTGCCCACATCCAAAGCACTAAATGTTTAGTATGCTCCGCCTTTAGCGCGTGATGTGCAAAAGTTAGTGTTACACCCGAAGTCAAAAGTAATATGGTATTGATTAAAGGGATGCCTGTTGCACCCATTGCCTGAAAATCACCACCAACATTAGCCGGACCATTGTTCGGCCATGCTACTGCCACACTAGACACTTCTGGGTATAGAACATCTTTAGTAATCGCAAGATAACCCTCACCCGCTAACCAAGCACCAGAAATATCTCTTAGATAATAAAGAGATCCAAAAAAACACAAAAAGAAAAAGAATTCTGATGCAATAAACCACATCATGCCTTGTCGAAAAGAGATATCTTCTTGCTTGCCATACTTACCTCCCAAAGATTCTTTAATAACGTCTGAAAACCAGCCATAAAACATATATACAAGCAAAATAGAACCAAGCACTAACAAATAGTTGCCAATAACCACATCGTTGAATGCAAATGCACCACCCATTAACAATGCGAACATTGACAACATCGCAATAATTGGCCATTTACTTGGCTCTGGAATAAAGTAGTTATTTTGTGCGCTCATAAGTTAACTCCCTGTTTTTTCTAAATTCATAAAAGTATAAGACAATCTCAAAGTGCTAATGTCCTTCGGTATCTCTGTAGATACGTAAAAACGTAACGGCATGTCTGCAGATTCATGAGCCTCCAATTTTTGCTTATCAAAACAAAAACATGCTATTTTTTTAAAATATTGACTCCCAAACCATGGTATGACACTAGGTATCGCCTGCCCAGTCACCGCCTTATCTGCTAAGTTGGTTACAAAATAATTAACATTAGCAACCTCTCCAGGGTGAACCTCCAACTGCCTCGTACTCGGTTCAAACTCCCAAGGCAAATTAGAATTTACAATCCCATCAAACTCAACCAGAATTTTTCTAGTAGTATCAATATCTTGATTGATTGGCAATCCTGCCCTGTTGTCAGACCCCTTCAAACCTGTTACTTCACAAACTAAATTATAAAGCGGAACCATGGCAAAAGCAAAAACGAACATACCCGCCACCAAGACAAACAACTTTTTAGCAGTCTTTTTATTATCGCTGGCAGCCATTATTAGCCCAAACTCACCATAGTTGCTAAATTTTTCCAAAAACTAAAGGACAATAAAGCAATCGTGATTGCAAACAAGCCCAAGTAAATAGACAAGCGCTTATTTCTTTTTTTTATACTATCGTTCATTTTTGTTTAATTTCTCCTTCTGCATCTACAGTAGGCGCACTATCCCAAGTGTGGAATGGAGCAGGCGATGCCACTTCCCATTCTAAACCTTTAGCTCCTTTCCATGACCTACTCTTTGCCTTAGTTGTCCCCTTACCTCTAATTGTTTGAATAACTAAATATAAGAAAAGAATATGCGATAAACCGTAAATGAGTGCCGCAACACTAGAAATAAAGTTAAATTCAGTAAACTGCACTGGATAATCGACAATACGTCGAGGCATGCCTGCAAGACCTAAAAAATGTTGTACAAAGAATGTGCCGTTAAACCCAATTAAACTTGTCCAAAAGAACCAGTTAGCAAGTTTTTCGTTATACATATTGCCAGTCCATTTTGGCAACCAATACAACACACCTGCAAACAATGCCATGACTGCACCTGGCATTAACACATAGTGGAAATGCGCAACCACAAACATAGTATCTTGATATTGCAAATCAGCAGGAACGATTGCTAACATCACTCCTGTGAGACCACCGAATACAAACATTGCAACAATTGATATGGCAAACAACATCGGTGCTTCAAAGGTCATTGATGCACGCCACATAGTTGCAATGAAGTTAAATTTCATTAATCCAACTGGAATAGAAATTAGAATAGTGCCAATCATAAAATAACTAACAGCGGCAGATGACATGCCGATAGTGTATTGGTGGTGTGCCCATACTACCATACCAATTGATGCTAATAAAATCATGGCTCCAATCATAGACTTACGTCCAAACAAAGGTTTGTAAGAAAATGCTGGAATGATATGTGAAAGCACTCCAATAGATGGCAACAGCAATACATAAACTTCTGGATGACCAAAAAACCAAAACAGATGCTGGAATAACACTGGATCGCCACCACCAGCAGCATCAAAGAAACTGGTGCCTAAGTGACGGTCAAAAAGTAACATTGTTACTCCACCCGCTAACACTGGAAGAATAAGAATTAACAAAAACGCGGTAACCAACCAAGTCCAGACAAAAATCGGCATATTCCATAACGTCATACTAGGTGCACGCATATTAAAGATAGTAACAATAATGTTAATCGACGCTAACACAGAAGACACGCCAAGCAAATGAACAGTAAAAATCAAAAAGTCCATTGCCATACCAACTTGCAATGAAAGTGGTGGGTATAAAGTCCAACCCGTATTAATCTGAGAACCTCCGCCTGGAAAAAACGGCACAATAAAGGATAGGACAAGCATGATAGCCGCCGCTGGGAGAAGCCAAAAACTCAAATTGTTCATCCTCGGCAATGCCATATCAGGCGCACCAATCATCAGTGGAATCATCCAATTTGCGAGACCAGCAGCTGCAGGCATTACCGCACCAAAAACCATCACCAAAGCGTGGTTAGTCACAATATTATTGTATAGGTCAGGTTCTAATAATTGTAATCCTGGATACATTAATTCAGCACGGATTGCCATTGCTGACGCACCGCCTAAAATAAGCATCACAAGAGAAAAGATTAGATACATAGAACCAATATCCTTATGATTGTTGCTATAAACCCAACGACGCCAACCTTTTTGCGGTCCATGATCGTCGTGGTGATCGTTATCGTGTGCTATGTCCATAGTTGTTGTTGTCATAATCTTATCCTATTTTTATCTTTAGCTTCCTATCTTGCTGATTTTATATCTGCAGGCTTAACTACACTAGCATTATTACCCCAAGCGTTACGCTCATAAGTAATCACTGCTGATAGGTCTACATCACTAAGATGCTTCCACCCTGGCATTGTTTTTTTGCCATTCAATACGATGTCGATATGTTGGTTTGCTGAACCAAGGGCAATTGGCGAACCTTTAAGTGCTGGGAATGCAACACCTAAACCTTGACCATTGACATTATGACAACCAGCACACATCGTATCGTAAACCTTTTTACCCTTAACCATTAACTCGTCTTTACTCCAATCCTTATTTGAATTAGCGTCTTTCAATTCAGCAAGTAACTTTGCTTTTTCACTTTCAATCCACTGCTTAAACTCATCTTTTGAAACTGCTTTTACAACGATAGGCATTTTCGCATGCCATGTACCACACAACTCAGCACATTGTCCGCGGAATATGCCTTCTTTTCTAACTGTGGCCCAAGTTTCTAGGATATAACCTGGAATGGCATCACGCTTAAAACCAAACTCAGGCAACCACCATGCGTGTAGCACATCAACCGAAGTATTTAAGTATCTGATGACAGTATCTACTGGAATCACCAACACGTTATCCACATCACGCAAGTAGTTACCCTCAGAAGCGTCCTCCTCCTCAAGTGGTCTTGATTCTACCTTAATTGGATAGAATTTACCGTTGAAGTCTACCCCATGTTCTGGGAATTCGTACTCCCACCACCATTGATGACCAATCACTTTGATATTCATGTCAAAACAGTGCTTTGCGTCTGCATTTTCATGCGCACAATTCTGCTTAGGTGCATCCCAAAACTTGTCGAGCGTTGACTGTGCTCTGCCCGCAATCCAAAAATCTACACCAAGTACCATCACTGGAACCAAAACCCAAGCCCAATTGCCAAACCAAGTTTTATGGAAGTTTTGATCTGCTTTATAGCCTTTAGACTTTCTAAATTTTATGAGTGCGAACAGCATAATTGCAAAAACGATAATTAGTGCAACCGTTGCTATCCACATAGTGAACATGTGTACATCATAGATTTCTTGACCAATATCTGTTACTGGATCAGGAAAGTTAAGCCCATACTCAGCATGTGAACTGAAACTTAATAGCAGTCCTAGTAATGTCGCTAATTTTTTCATTATCTCTCCTAACTTTGTAACCAAAACAAACGGTTGTTAAACGCACAACGCTAGCCATTATACCCATGTATTGTAGAAATGCAATATTATTGCTATAAAAAGTAGGTATATTATTGAGTTAAGTGAGGTGCCGTTATCGTTTGCTGAATTTGAGTTTAATATGTTTAATATGTTTGATAAGTTACTAAAAATTTCAATTTTTCTTGCGCTTGTTGTGGTTGTTTTAGGGGTTTATACCCGACTTGCGGATGCGGGTTTGGGCTGTCCAGATTGGCCGACTTGTTATGGTCAACTAATTGTGCCTGATATGGAAGATGGCGTGAAAATTGAGGGTTATGAGCGCCCACTTGAAGTTGCTAAAGGTTGGAAAGAAATGGTGCATCGCTATGTCGCTTCTTTACTAGGAATTTGTATTTTAGTACTATTTATACTAGCCATTAAAGGAAAAACTAGATGTCATCAATCGCTTGCTTTGCCAAGTTTTAGTGTTTTTTTTGTGATGTTGCAAGGTGCTTTTGGTATGTGGACAGTAACTCTGTTAGTTCACCCAGGTATTGTTACACTGCACTTAATTGGTGGGTTTGTTACAACGGTTTTATTGTTTTGGATGATGCTTAACCAAAACAATACACCAATGGTTTATTATAGGCGTGTGCTAAAAAGACATAAAGCACTATTAATAATAACTTTACTAGTCTTAATTTTGCAAATCATTTTGGGTGGATGGACTTCTACTAATTACGCTGCCTTGTCTTGTGGAAAAGATTTTCCAACTTGTTTGGGGTTGTGGTGGCCAGAAATGAGTTTTGTAAAGGCGTTATATTGGGGTCCTATTGGGGTTGACTATGAATATGGCGTGTTAGAAAATTCAGTGCGTGCTGGTATTCAGATGATGCATCGTATCGGTGCATTGATAACAACACTGTTTATTGTTTGGTTGGTTTATGCATTCAGGACTTATCTACATTTGAGGTTAAACTTAGTGTTAATTAGCATCTTGCTAATTGCACAAATTACACTAGGAATTTTGAATGTAGTACTATCAATACCAATGGCAGTTGCTGTTTCGCACAATGCTTTGGCATTGTTGTTGTTGCTTAGTGTTGTAACGCTAATACATAAAGTTATCAAGCATTAAGGGGTTAGATAACTTTAGGAAATTCTGTGATAAAAGCCTATGGTTCTGCAAACTACCTGCCCCTAATCTCATACTTTGATACTTTAATATCGGTTCTAGCAAAGCATTTATAAACATCAACACCTAAATAAAATCTTTGTTTTTATAACAGTCTCGACAAATCTAACTAGACAAAACCCATCAATTTAAGATTTAAGTGGCACTTAAATAAAGCTAATAACAATAGGGAAAATCCTTGTTCGGGATTTGTTAGCAGTTTTATCAAGTATCTAAAACTGGTACTCTCTTTTCTAGAGTAGCGGAATAATCATAATTGCCACAATATTCATAATTTTAATTAGCGGATTAATCGCAGGACCAGCAGTATCCTTGTATGGATCCCCAACAGTATCTCCAGTTACTGCTGCCTTGTGAGCAGCTGAGCCTTTGCCCCCATAATTACCATCTTCAATATATTTTTTAGCATTATCCCAAGCACCTCCCCCTGTTGTCATGGATATGGCAACAAAGATGCCTGTTGAAATTGAACCAATCAGCAAACCACCAAGGGCTTCGGCACCTAATAACAAACCAACCGCAATCGGAAACACAATTGGCAAGATAGAAGGAACAACCATCTCTTTAATAGCAGCTTGTGTGAGCATATCCACCGCTTTAGAATAATCGGGTTTTTGCGAATAATCCATAATGCCAGGCATTGCTTTGAATTGTCTACGCACCTCATTCACAATACCACCTGCAGCACGTCCAACCGCCTCCATTGCCATAGCACCAAATAAATAAGGCACCAAACCACCGATAAACAAACCGATAATAACGCGATAATCAGACAAATCAAAAAATGTTTCGCTACCGAGTGAGTTAGTAAAGTCGGCAAATAATACTAAAGCAGCCAAACCAGCCGAACCAATCGCATAACCTTTGGTAACCGCTTTAGTGGTGTTACCAACTGCATCTAATGGATCGGTAATATCGCGAATTTCCTTGGGTAGTTCTGCCATTTCAGCAATTCCACCCGCATTATCAGTAATTGGTCCATAAGCGTCTAATGCCACAATTACACCCGTCATTGATAGCATAGAGGTTGCGGCAACAGCAATACCGTATAAACCACCCAAGGTATATGCACCCCAAATACTCAAACACACCGCAAACACAGGCAGTGCTGTGGATTTCATCGACAATCCCAAACCTGCAATAACATTAGTGCCATCGCCAGTTAGCGATGCCCTAGCAACATGTCGCACTGGAGAATACTTTGTTGCAGTATAGTATTCGGTAACCACTACCATAATGCCAGTTAGTGCCAAACCAATCAAAGCAGCATAGAATAAATTTACCCCCATACCCATACCAACAGTAACATAGTAAAAGGCAATTGCCGCCAAAACAGCAGAAGCAATCAAGCCTTTATAAAGCGCGCCCATGATAGAGCCATATTCGGATACTTTAACAAAATAGGTGCCAATAATAGAGGCAATAATAGAGACTGAGCCTAATGCCAATGGATAAACCACAGCATTTTCAGGCAACCCAGAAAGAATACCTCCTAACATCATCGTAGCGACAATGGTTACCGCGTAAGTCTCAAATAAATCAGCTGCCATACCTGCACAATCACCCACATTATCACCCACATTATCAGCAATTACCGCAGGATTACGTGGATCATCTTCAGGAATACCAGCCTCAACCTTGCCAACAATATCCGCGCCCACATCTGCACCTTTGGTAAAAATACCACCACCCAAACGCGCAAAAATTGAAATCAATGAACCACCAAAGGCAAGACCAATCAACGCGTGTAGCGCGGCTTTTTGTTCTAGACCAAAAGCCAATAGACTCGCATAAAATCCAGCAACCCCTAACAGCGCTAAACCAACAACCAACATGCCCGTAACTGTGCCACCCTTAAAGGCGATTTGGAATGCCGCATTAATGCCGTTTGTAGCGGCTTGTGCTGTGCGTGAGTTTGATTGAATAGAAACATTCATGCCAATATATCCTGTTGCACCTGATAATAACGCACCAATTACAAATCCAAGACCAACTACCATATCTAAAAAATAAACGATAACCACAAACAAAACCACACCAACCATAGCAATAGTTGAGTATTGACGGTTTAGATAAGCTTTTGCACCTTCGGAAATAGCATCAGAAATCTCCTTCATTTTGTCCGAACCTGTTGATTGTTTGTTAATCCAACTAATAGTGACTAAGCCATATATAACAGCGACGATCGAAACGCCAATTGATATTGTCAGTGCATCCATGATATTCTCCCCCGAGAAATTTATAAATCAGCAAAATTGCTCTGTTAATTATAAGAGATATTGCATTAAGGGTCAAAATAACTTACATAATAATAAATTTGTTAGTCAAGAGATTCTGCTATAGCGACAAAATTAAAAACTTTGATGTAATGATTGTCCTTATTGTTAATGATTCATGCTAGTATAAAGGTAGACCAGCAAAACATTTGACTAAAATTGAGGAATTCAACCAAAAAATTAAGAAGAAAATATCTATACCCGCGTCTGAATCTGTTGAATCTGCACAAAATTTAACTACTCAATGGCTATAGGTATATAATGTTAGGCACGCTTTGCCCTAGAAATAATCATAGTCAAAGGCGAAGCTAGTTTGATAAAACCAGCATTTACGTCTAAACAGTTGCAAAGTTATAAATCAGCATCAATGTCTTCTGCTTCATCTTAAAAACAAGTTCATAGAATCAAAGTGATTTTTATGGGTGTTAAACTAAAAAACAGGATTTAATAATGTATCCAGATAATATTGTGCCAGTAATATGAGTATAAAAAACAGTAGTATCGAAAAACGGTTGGGGCTGAATAAAAAACTCATTATCGCCACACTTTTGGGCGTTTTGGCGAGCGTTTTGGTATTTGTTGTGATTCTTTCTATCTTGTATAAAGAGCAATTATATGTTGAACATGAGAAAACTATAAGTAATATCAATAATTTGCTTCATGTTTCATTAAAAGAGAGCATGATCAACCAAAAAAAAGACGAGCTAAACCAAGCAATGAGCGATTTGGTTGAATTAAATGCTAACTTAATCTCTATATCTATTTTGTCAAACCAAGGGATTGTATCTTTTTCAAGTGAACCAGACAGCGTGGGCAATAAAGTTGATTATGATTTTAATGTGCAGTTAGAACCTGATAAATTAATCTTAGCATCAAACGACACACATGTTGTGAGAAAAATTAGCCCTGTTAATGGCGAAAAAGCCTGCATCAAATGTCATGGGAAACAAGATATAAGGGGTTATATTACGATAGATTATGACGTTAAAAATGTTAAAACCAAGGTGTTTAAAACCTCATTGTTGTTAATGGGTTCTGGCGCAATTATTGTGCTGATTAACATTATCGGTGGGTTATGGTTTATTAGGCGTTTTATTCTCAAACCTGTTAATCAAATAGCACTTGCGAGCAAAGAGTTTTCCGATGGAAAACTTGAAAAAGTCGTCGAACCG
>CALFDA010000105.1 GCA_937950605.1 uncultured PS1 clade bacterium
TTTAATTTTACCTGATGACATTAGACAAGCTAAAAAACTTAACAACACAATCAGGCGTTTATCAGATGCTTGACAAACAAGGTTCGGTGATTTACGTTGGCAAGGCTAAAAATTTAAAAAAACGAGTTTCTAGTTATTTTAACAAAACCCATCAAGACAACAAAACTAGGGCGTTGGTTAGTAATATTGCTGATTTTGATGTATTGATTACTAGTACAGAAACGCAAGCATTATTGTTAGAAAATGAGTTAATTAAGCAACATAGACCTAGGTATAACATTTTATTAAAAGATGCCAAAAGTTATCCCTATATCTACATTAGCAACGACAAGCATCCAAGAGTTGGTTTTTATCGCGGTGCAAAAAATAAAAATTATCAATTTTTTGGTCCTTATCCATCGGCACATGTGGTGCGAGAATCGCTAAGTTTATTGAAAAAGATTTTTAAACTTAGACAATGCACTAATACCACTTACCGCTCAAGGTTACGAGCCTGTTTAGAATATCAAATTGATTTGTGTAGCGCACCTTGTGTTAATAAAATCAGCGACAAAGATTACATGCAAGATGTACAAATGATGTCGCTTTTCTTATCAGGTAGGGGCGTGCAAACACTAGATAAAATTTCACAAAAAATGCAAATTGCCGCCAAAAATCAAGAATTTGAACTAGCAGCGCGCTTGCGCGATCAAATGATTGGACTACGCACTATCCAAGAACAACACAGCTCACAGAGTATGGGCAATATAGATGTGATTGGCGTTGCCACACAACAAGGTGTGCATGCAGTTGAGGTGTTGTTTATACGTTCTGGAAAGCAAATTGCACAAGAATGTAGTTTTCCAAAAAATACTCAAGGCAAAAATAATAAAGAGGTATTATCAGCTTTTTTACCATTGTATTATTTGGGCAAAGATACCTCTGCACAATTATTACTAAGTGAAAAATTGGCGGATAGAAATCTTATCGCTAAAGCTTTATCGACAAAAATTACTGACACACCACACAAAGACAAACGCCATTTGTTAAAAATTGCCGTTTTAACCGCACAGGAAAACTTAAAACAACATTTGGCATCAAAATTTAGCAAACATGTGCAACTTCAACAACTGCAAAACACACTTAATCTTCAAGCATTGCCAAATATGATGGAATGTTTTGATATTAGTCATACTATGGGTGAGGCAACTGTTGCTTCTTGTGTGGTGTTTGAAAAAGGATTGCCAGAAGTGAAGAAATATCGCCAATTTAATATCAAAAACGTCACTGCAGGTGATGATTATGGGGCGATAAGACAAGCAATTTTCAGGCGTTATTCGCGCCTATTAAAAGACCAAAAACCACTGCCTGATGTAGTGTTTGTCGATGGTGGATTAGGGCAACTCAACCAAGCTATTATGGTAATGAATTCCATCGGCATTGATTCTATACAACTGGTTGGCGTTGCCAAAGGTGAGGGTAGAAAACCAGGTCTTGAAACTTTAATACTAGTAAAAGACGGAAAAACACAAAAAATTAATTTACCTCCACACGATCAAGCACTTATTTTAATTAATCATATTCGTGATGAAGCACATCGATTTGCGATTAAAAATCACCGACAAAAACGTGCCAAAAAACGCACAACTTCAGCACTTGAAGACATTCAAGGGATAGGTAAGACACGCCGAGTAGCACTACTTAATCACTTTGGAGGTCTACAAGAAATTGAAAAAGCCTCGGCAGAAGAAATTGTAAAAGTTAAGGGTATTTCGCATAAATTGGCAGATAAAATAGCAGAAAATTTTAAAAAATAATCCTTATGTTTATACTTCGTCTTTTATTGATTGCACTTGTTGTTGGCTATCTTGTTTGGACAATCAATAACAAACTGTTGGGCAAAAACCTTAAACTTGCCCGTGTGATTGCCGCTACTTTGGTAATTACCTCATTGGTGTATTTAGTGTTGGGGATTTTGTCTTATTTGATTGAGTCTTGATTTTTTATTGTTTGACAACTAGCCTAGTGTGATTTAGTTAATATGGCAAAACGGCGCACTTTTTTATCTAAGTAAGAAATAATAATTAGATATTCGCTAAATTTTGGATAAGAATGTATTTTATGCGTGCTAGTATAATGTATCGTGCTTTTATGGTGCTTTTGTGAGTTTTTTATCAAAATAAAAGAGTAATAAACCCACTAGATGTGGCACAAACATATATTTCCAGATGACAAATTTTTGATTGCGTTGAATTTTGTCGTAGATTATTTTCTTGATAAAACCAGCCGATTTAAATGCTGTGTTTTGCGTATAACTTTATTTGATGCATTTACTAAAATCGCTAGATTTGTTATTTGCCAAACGGGTAAATCGCGCATATTATCACCCATATAATCAAAACCTTGTTCACCAAAGTGCTCGGCAAGTTTTGTTGCTTTGTTGTGTGCAGACAGATTAAAACGCTTATCACTTGCCATGACATCGTCAAATAAGCCAATGTGTTTGGCGACTTGTTGTGCATAAAATTTATTAGAAGCGGTGGCAAGAATAATTTTTGTACCCTGTTGTTGACGATGCTTGATATAGTTGATGGTGGTTTGATTATAGGGTAGGGTAGTGATGTCAATATCACAATTTTTAATAAGTTGCGCTTTGAGATAAGCCTTGCCTTGCATCAACCAAAAAGGATAGATTGCAACTAGCCATGGGCGTTTTTTAAGTGTGGCAATAGAGGATTCGTAGAGCAAATCGGTATCAATTAGTGTGTGGTCTAAGTCAACAATTAAGGGAATATTGCTACTCATTCTAATTCACTCCATCGCTTATAATAGCACTTTAAATCGGCTTCTAGGTGTGCGAGCTGGACTAATACATCTTGTGATTTTTCTTGCCGAAAAAAATCAGGATTAGATATTTTTAGCTGTATTTTGCTAATTTTCATTTCTGTTTTTTCTATTTTTTCGGGTAGCTTGTCGAGTTCTTGTTGTTGCTTATAATTTAATTTCTTTTTCGTTATGTGTCTAATTTTCTTAGTCTTTTTAACTTTGGTCTTTGCTTTTTGATTTAGATTATCTTGTTTTTGTAATAAGTAATCATCGTATCCACCTGCATATTGCTTGATAATACCACTGCCGTCCATCACCAAGGTAGAACTAGCCACATTGTTTAAAAAAGTCCTATCATGCGAGATTAAAATTAAAGTTCCAGTGTAGTCTAACAACATTTCTTCTAATAATTCTAAGGTTTCTGTGTCAAGATCATTAGTGGGTTCATCAAGCACTAATAAATTAGCAGGTTGAGAGAGAATTTTGGCTAGCATTAAGCGGTTTTTTTCACCCCCTGAAAACATTCTAATTGGCGACATTGCTTGTTTGCTAGTGAACAAAAATTGACGTAGATAACCAATAATATGCCTACTTTTTCCAGCAATATCAATGTGTTCTCGACCACCTGAGACAAAATCCATGGCTTGCATATTTAGATTAAGATTTTTACGCATTTGATCAAAATAAGCAAGTTTGATGGTTTTAGAGCGACGAATGTTGCCACTATTAGGTTTTAATTCATCAATTAGCAACTTAATCAGGGTAGATTTGCCTGTGCCATTGCCTCCGATGATGCCGATTTTATCGCCCTTTAAAACCAACATAGAAAAGTCCTTAATTAATTCTAAATCGTTAATTTGATAGGTTATTTTTTTGACTTCAAACACTAATTTTGAAGCACGTTTTTCATCTTGAATAGCCGAATGTATTTTAACTTTTCCTTGTCTTTGTTGGCGATTTATAAAATCTTTACGCATCGCTTCTAAAGCACGTACCCTGCCCTCATTACGAGTTCTTCGAGCTTTAATGCCTTGACGAATCCATGCTTCTTCTTGGGCGAGTTTTTTGTCAAATCTTTGTCGAGCGAGGGACTGTGAATTAAGCAAGTTTTCTTTACGTTTTATGTAGTCTGTGTAACCACATTCAAAGACAGTTAAATGAGCGCGCTCAAGATCAAAAATTTTATTCACAATGCTAGCGATAAACGAGCGGTCATGACTAATTAGCACTAAAGTTCCATGAAAATCTTTAAGCATTTTTTCTAAATCTAGAATGGCACTAATATCCATATGGTTAGTTGGCTCATCTAGTAATAAAACATTGGGATTTTTTATTAAAGCCCTTGCTAGCATAACACGCCTACGCCACCCCACTGACAGTGTAGATAAAATTGCTTTATAATCAAGGTTAAAGCGTTGCAAAATAGTTTGTATTTTGTGCAGATATTGCCAAGCATCTAGTTGTTCGATTTTTTCTTGTAATTTGGCAACTTCATCTAATTTTCCCTCTTCTATTAAATGTTGATATTGAGTGAGCATCAGACCAATATCGCCCAAACCTTCGGCAACAATATCAAATAATTTTTTGTCGCTATCTTCAGGTGGTGTTTGTTCAAGATAACTAATTTTTATGCCATTTTTAACTTTGAGTTTGCCATCATCTGCCTCAATCAAACCTGCTAAAACGCGCATAAAAGTTGATTTTCCCTCACCGTTACGACCAATAAGTGCGATTTTGTCGCCTTTTAAAATTGTTGCATTTACCTTGTTTAATATAGGTTTTTCAGAAAAACTAAGCGAGAGATTGTTTAGTGTAATGAGTGGCATAGGTTAAAATCATCGCTATTTCTGAACACAGTAAAAAATGATTGTGGTTATGCGCTATTTTATACTACTATTATTGCTCGTTAATCCTACCTATGGAGAGTCTATTGATATTACGAGTTTCGCCAACCAAGCGCAAGAACAACGTTACCGACACTTGATTGATGAAATTCGTTGCCCTGTGTGTCAAGGACAAAGTATTGGGGGCTCAAATGCAAGTTTGGCAAAAGATTTAAGAACTAAGGTCAAAGAGTTGATTCTCGAGCAAAAAACTGATGACGATATTCGCAATTTTATGACTGATAGATATGGAGATTTTGTCGTATTTAAACCACCTGTAAATAAAAATACAATCATATTGTGGACCATGCCGTTTTTGTTTTTATTGTTCGCCATTGTTTTGTTTGTGCGTAATTTTAAAGTTAAAAAGCAAGCCATCAAAGTTGATATTAGCAAAGCTAGGGATTTATTGAAATGAGTATTTTGATTGTTAATACTAAAGGTCGTGGTGCGTTTGAGATTACCCAGCAAGTTAATGATGTTATTGCTGGAAAAAACAATGTGCGATTATGTCATATATTTGTTGCCCATACTTCAGCATCGTTGATGATTACGGGCAACGAAGATGCAAATTTGTTGTTAGACATTGAGGATTATTTTCAAGCACATGTGATTGATGCTAACCCAAATTACCGTCATAATAATGGGAGAGATTTTGATACATCGGGACATATTCGTTCTGTGCTTACAGGTGAGAGTAAAACCATTCCTGTAATTGATGGAAAATTAGCATTTGGCAAGTATCAAGGTTTGTTTTTGTATGAACACCGACCTGGCGATAATAGCAGAAAACTAATTATAACCTTATCATGAGTTTGGAAACCGAGCTTAGTGATTTGATGATAAGTGCTTATACGCATCAAAAAAATAGCGAGTTTTCTTTGGCAATTCAAGCGTGGAATGTGCTGCTTAATCATCTAGGTATAGACAAAGATTTGCAAGCCAATACACATCTAAATTTAGCTAACTTGCACCAGTTGCAAGGCAATTATGATTTGGCTATTGAAAGCATGTTAAAGGCTATTGAGGCTAATCCAAACAGTAGTGAAGCGTATTTTTGTTTGGCGCATATAGCACAGAGTAGAGAAGATTTTGATATGGCAATCAAGTATTTTAAAAAGGCTTTAAAACTCAATAATAAGGATTGTGGCGCATTTAATAATCTAGGTAATTGTTATGATTGTTTGGAAAAAGTTAATGAGGCAATTGACGCATATTCCAAGGCTATTGAGATAGATAAAAACTATATTGCTGCTATTTATAACCG
>CALFDA010000106.1 GCA_937950605.1 uncultured PS1 clade bacterium
TGCGCTTGCTTGTAATTTAAGACTCAAAGAATCAGGTTTTAGTACAAAAGCTTTGCTTAACGCTGATGAGGTATGGATTTCTAGTTCAACACGTGAAATTATGCCTATTACTCAAATCAATAATCAAAGTATTAATCATGCTCAAACAGGATGCCATTGGGAATGCGTCTATAACCATTATCAACGATTAAAAAATGATTGATAAGCGACTTGATTTACTCAATCGATGGCTGATGTGTGTGTTTGATAAACAACACTACACCATCAACAGTGCTAGTGATGATGCAAGCTTTCGTCGCTACTTTAGAATTAAACATGGTAATAACAGTTATATCGCTATGGATGCCCCACCAGAAAAAGAAAACAGCGATAATTTTGTAAAAATTGCTAATTTATTAAGAGCAAATAAGTTGCATGCGCCAAAAATTATCAAGGCTGATTTAGCACGCGGTTTTTTGTTATTAGAAGATCTAGGCAATACAACTTTTTTGCAAGCACTCAACAAAAATAACCATATCAACCTGTATAAAAAAGCGATTGACAAAATCATTAAAATGCAATCCATTGATGTTAATAGCAGGGATTTGCCCCTATATAATGAGCATTTATTAAAGCAAGAAATGCAATTACTAATCGATTGGTATTTGCCCAAAAACATCAGCCAAAATCACATTCAAAAACTCAATCAACTATTCCAAATGCTAAGCGATAATGCACTTAATACTTTGCAAGTCTTTGTGCATCGCGACTATCATTCACGCAATTTAATGGTGGTTGAAAATGAACTTGCCATTATTGATTTTCAAGACGCTGTTATCGGACCTTATACTTATGATTTGTGTTCCTTACTCAAAGACGCTTATTTTCAGCTCCCAATAAATGAAGTTCAAGTATTGTTGCAATATTACTACAAACAAGTCAATATTGGACTTGAGTTCTCACAATTTGCAACTCAGTTTGAATTAATGGGATTACAACGACATCTAAAAATTTTAGGCATTTTTACACGCCTATCTGTGCGTGATAGCAAGCACCGATATTTGCAAAATATTCCTTTGGTTAAGAAGTATATAGCGCAAATTGCGGATAAATATACAAAGTTTGCAATATTAAAAAAATTGCTATGAAAGCGATGATTTTAGCCGCGGGTAGAGGTAATCGCATGATGCCACTCACTAAAAACACGCCAAAACCTTTGATTAAAGTTAATAACAAAGCACTGATTGAATATAGCATCGAAGCACTAAAAACAGCGGGCATTACTGATATTGTTATTAATGCCTCTTATTTAGCAAGCCAAATACAAACATATTTAGGTAATGGAGCGAAATTTGGCGTTCGTATTAATTACAGTATTGAGCAAGTTGCACTTGAAACTGGGGGAGGCATTATCAAGGCACTACCCCTGCTTGGGAATGCACCATTTATTGTGATGAATGCTGATATTATGTGCGATTGTGATTTGTCTTTGCTTGCCCTGCCAGATTTTGCTTTGGCACATATATTATTGGTTGATAACCCTGCGCATAACTCTAATGGGGATTTTTGCTTAATAGGCGATAAAATCACGCTAGCTAACACTCAAACTAATGCCCAAACCTACACATTTTCAGGCATTGGGCTTTACCACCCGCGCTTTTTTCAATCGCATCTATCAAATAATAAAAAACTAGCTCTCTCAAGCCTATTTAAAGAAGCCATTAACTGTGAACAACTCTCTGGCGAATATTATGCGGGCAAATGGCAGGATATTGGCACACCAGAAAGATTAGCATCAATTGATAATAATCACACAACACCCTATTTTTTTGCGTAAAATTGTTGGCGGTAGCACTGGGGTGCGCTGGCAATAAATGGTTATAAATCCCGCTAGGTCTGGAAGGAAGCAACGGTAGTAATTTTTTTATGTGTTGGTTGCTGTTCTGGTGCTGCCCTTTTTATAAGCAGTCTAACATGAGCAAGCCTTACCAAGTTTTAGCACGTAAATATCGCCCTCATACTTTCGGCGAGATGGTTGGTCAAACACATACTGTTAAAACTTTGATGAATGCACTTGATAATAATAATTTACATCACGGTTTTTTGTTTACTGGAACACGTGGCGTTGGTAAGACCACCATCGCACGTATTTTTGCCAAATCTATCAATTGCGAAAGCGGTGTTAGCTCTAATCCTTGTGGCAAATGTGTTACTTGCCTAGAAATTGACAAAGGTCAATCGGTTGATTTAATCGAATTAGATGCAGCCTCACATACTGGAATTGACAACATGCGCGATATTTTGGAAAACGCGCAATACATGCCTACTAAAAATCGTTATAAGATTTATCTGATTGATGAGGTACACATGCTTTCTAAAAGCAGTTTTAACGCACTACTTAAAACTCTTGAAGAGCCTCCCGAACACATTAAATTTCTACTCGCTACTACCGACCCACAAAAGATACCTATTACTGTGCTGTCCCGTTGTTTGCAGTTCACTTTGCAAAAACTTACAGTTGAAGAAATTTTATCTCAGTTGAAGTTTATTATGGACACCGAAGGTTTAGAATACGAAGAATTTGCACTAAACCAAATTGCTGATTTTGGCAATGGTTCCATGCGCGATGCACTGAGTTTACTTGACCAATCCATATCCTATGGCAATGGTTCGGTTACGACAAAAGATGTCAAAGACATGCTTGGTTTGGTGCATCATAATGACATCATAACTTTGGCAAAACGCCTATTTAATCAAGATGTCCAAGCATGTATTGATTTTGTTAGAATGTTGTCTCACAAAGGCGAAAATTTAACACAAGTGCTTAAAGATTTGAGTAGTTTGTTACATCAAATATCAGTTGCGCAAATTCTTGATACAATAGAAATCTCTGATGATGTTAAGATGCTATCTACACAAATTTCTAACCAAGATTTACAACTGTTTTATCACATAGCAATTAACGGCAACAAAGAATTACCCCTAGCACCTAGTGAGCAAATTGGCTTGGAAATGACATTATTGCGCATGCTTGCGTTTCGCTCAAATACAACTGCGTTAACCACACCAAAAAAAAAAAACACTCGACAAAGCACTAACACCTAGTTCTAAAACTCAAAAAGCATCAGTAGCGAATACTATTGAAGAAGTTCAAGAGCCATATTATTCAACATTGAATGTGCATACACAGCAAGCGTGGGAGGCACTAACCCAAACCCTTAGTTTTTCCACAGCAGCACGCGCATTATTAAAAAATACTGTATTTGAAAACAGCGACCAAGATAGCCTAACGCTAAGTTTAAGCGAGCGGTTTTCCAACCTGTTAACAGACAGCATTAAACATAGCATACAAACCACACTGCAAGAACATTTTGGAAGCATTACCCTAAACATCAATCTTAATAACCTTAAAACACAAGAACCAACAGCAAAAAAAATACAGTCTAATAATGCGAAAATGACTCTGTCGCAACAGAATTTTTTAGCCGATGAAGGCGTGCAAAAATTACAACAGGTTTTTAATACAAAAATTAATAGCAACAGCATTAGGAAGGTTGTCAAAACATCAACAAACAAAGAATAATTAATGGTAATAAAATGCAAAACCAAGAGCCTATCTGATATTTCCAACTTAACTACAGCAATCTATTCATAAAACCCACAAACCAATTCATCTAGCGTCATAGTCGTATTGACAAATACTTTCATGCGTTTTAACAATGCAAATGCCTTCTCTATTGAATTAGTATTATTTATCATGAGTATTTTCTCCTATATTATTAAAAGCTCTAACACCTTTAAGTTTTAGAGATGGCACTCACTCTATTGTGAGCGATTGTTAGATTAGGTTGAGGTTGCTATAAACAATAGGAGTATTTTGCAAGAAACTAGTTTTTTACAAGAAAATATTTGACTTTTGTCAAACAAATCTTTTTTGATTTTGAAATAAAGTGTTTCATGTGTTATGCAGCACTCTTAAGTTACATCTTGTGCGTTTCAATGATTGCTTTGGTCTTGCTGTTGTTATGCAAGGTAGCGTTATCCATAATTACAGTTTGTCCTGTTTTTAGTTTTGGAAGTAAAAAGTGCTCCACCCAATAACTGAATAAATCTGTATTACAAACTCCCTCAAACAGCAATGGTGCATTTTTTTATTTTTTGATTGTGCAAGTAGTAACGAAGTGCTTGGGATTCTTTTGCTAAATACCTTAATCCCTGTTTTTTGCCCAAGCATAGGTTCTATAGAAATCCAGTTTCATCAACATACACCAAACTACTAAAACCATTTTATGTGCAATACTTGTAGATAATTCCCACGCTTTTTTTACACATCTTTGAAGATATTTTAGAGTTTTTTTTAATACCATTTCTTTTGAGTGATAGCCAAACACCACAGCAGTGGTAATGCCAAATTGCACTGCTCTTTCTCTTAATAACTTATCAGATGTTTTCTAACATACCTTAACAAGGGTTTATCATCTATCTTATCAGGTTTTACTCTTCCTAGTTTGTTCTAGGAGTAGTGTTGTTAAGCCAGCTATAGATTGTTGCTCTAAATACACCAAACAATCTACTAGCTTTTACAATGCTATCGCCATTTGCAATATATTCTCTAACTGTATTACGCAATTCTTCACTGTATGCTATTTTTATAACATGCAATTAAATTGTAATGTTTTGTAGGTGGGTTGTTGTAACTGCTAATATTGAAACAATTTCTGATATAGACGACATTGGCAAATATATTCTCAGTTATTATAAAAACCAATGGGGTTGATGTTGGATTGAATTTAATAAGAAAAATTGTTTTTTGTGTTTCTCTTAACTTTTTTGATCTTGGAACAAATTTTTCCATCACTTAGTAGCGTGGTGATTGATGTGCCTACTTTGACCTTGGCAGTAGAATTTAATACCCGATTGTTTTCAAGCATAGAAATACTATAGCCACGCGAAAGCGTATTAAGTGGTGATAGGTGGTTAAGCCCTGTAATATTAATAGAAAGTTTGTTTTGGTGTTGCTCTAGAGTGCTTTGCACAGATTTTTCTAAGCTTTGACCTAGGTTTGATAATGTCGCTTGATTTTTGTCTATAGCGTGCTTGATATTATTAAATAATTGTGTTTTTGTTAATTGAATAAGTGCTTTTTGATGTTGAATTTTAGCATTCGGAGAGTGTTTTTTTAATTTCTCAAATAAAATATTAAGTTTGTTTTGGTGTAAATTCAGCGTTGTTTTCATATCATAATTCAGACTTGAAGATAGATTGTCCAACATTTGCGAAAACATATTAAGTTGCTGATTAATCTTAGGGGTTCTCAAACTTAATTGCTTTAATTGATGATGGTAGTGATACAAAATTTGTTGTATGAGGTGTAATAAATCTGCATGCAATTTGTTTAGTTTAGTTAATAATTCTAATCGATCGGGGGTTGCTATCATGGCGGCAGAACTAGGTGTATGTGCACGCTTATCGGCAACAAAATCGGCAATTGTAATATCAGTTTCATGTCCAATAGCACTAATAATTGGCGTGTCAATGGCAAAAATAGCTTTGGCTAATATTTCTTCATTAAATGCCCATAAGTCTTCTAACGAGCCACCACCACGCGCCAATATTAAAACATCACAACAGCCAGATTTATCAGCAGCGTAAAGTGCTTGTGAAAGTTTTTCTGCTGCCCCTTGTCCTTGAACAATGCAATCATATAACAATATTTTGGCAAACGGATAACGCTGGTTTAATACTTTGATAATGTCTTGAATAACTGCCCCGCTTGAAGAGGAAATAACGCCAATAGTATTAACTACTGTTGGCAGAGGTTTTTTATGTTTTGCATCAAATAGCCCTTGATTACGTAATCGGGTTTTTAATTGCTCAAAAGCGAGTTGTAAATTCCCTGTACCCATAGGTTCAATGCGCAGAATAACCAACTGAAAATCGCCACGTGCTTCGTATATTGTTGGCGACGCTTGCACTAATACTTCAATTCCATCTTCTGGAATAAATCTAACATGACGTTGATTAAGGCGAAACAAAGCACAACGAATTTGTCCTTGCTTATCTTTGAGTGAAAAATACCAATGCCCAGAAACAGGGCGCGATAAATTTGAAATTTCGCCTTTTAACCAACAAGTTGGAATATTGTTTTCAATCGTCGAATTACACAGCGATAAAAAATCTGACACCGAATAAATCTCATCAAGATTAAATTGTGTGTCTATGTAAGGTTCAAGTTTTGGCATAAATATAATGTCATTGTTGGCAAAGTATTTTTATTTTGCGGAACTGTTTTTATTTAAAACCGCTTGTAAGTATTGACCCGTATAGGAATGTTTTGTTTGCGCTAGGTCTTCGGGCGTGCCAGTTGCAATAATATTGCCCCCTTTATCACCCCCTTCAGGCCCTAAATCTATAATCCAATCAGCAGTTTTAATTACGTCCAAGTTGTGCTCAATAATCACAATGGTATTACCACAATCACGCAAGCGATTAATCACTGATAATAATTGCTTAATATCGTGAAAATGCAAGCCTGTGGTTGGTTCATCAAGAATATATAACGTATTTCCAGTATCTAGTTTTGATAATTCTTTAGCCAATTTAATACGTTGTGCCTCACCCCCTGACAAAGTTGTGGCATTTTGCCCTAGAGTAATATAAGACAAACCAACATCAACTAGTGTTTGTAGTTTTTGCTTGATATTTGGAATTGCTGCAAAAAATTCAAAGGCATTTTCAACTGTCATATCCAATACCTGTGCAATAGTTTTACCTTTGTAAAAAACCTCGAGTGTTTCTCTATTATAGCGCTGTGCGCCACAAACATCGCAAGGCACATAAATATTTGCCAAAAAGTGCATTTCAACTTTAATTAGCCCATCACCTTTGCAGGCTTCACAACGCCCCCCTTTAACATTAAAACTAAAGCGTCCTGCCTTATAACCGCGAGAACGTGATTCTAAAGTTTGCGCAAATAAATCACGAATCAATGTAAACACACCTGTGTAAGTAGCAGGATTTGAGCGTGGCGTGCGTCCGATTGGACTTTGGTCAATATTTACTACTTTATCAATGTATTCCAATCCTGTAACGTTTTTATAAGGTGCTGGCACAAGTTGAGAGCGGTTTAAGTCTCTAGCGGTTAGTGCATACAGGGTATCGTTAATTAAAGTGGATTTTCCAGAACCAGAAACACCTGTAACACAACTCAACACTCCGACTGGAATTGACACATTAACATTGTTTAGATTGTTGCCTGTTGCGCCCTCGATTATCAACCATTGGCTGGCTTTTTTACGCCTCTTTGGCACAGCAATATTTTGACGCCCGCTGATATAATCGCCTGTGAGTGATGCTAAATTATTAGCGATTTGTTTGGGTGTTCCTGTTGCTATAATCTGTCCACCATTCGCACCTGCACCAGGACCAATATCAATTATAAAATCCGCCTGTCTAATTGTATCTTCATCATGTTCAACAACAATAACCGTATTGCCAAGATCGCGCAAATGTGCCAAAGTATTAAGTAATTTTTGATTATCGCGTTGATGTAGACCAATAGAGGGCTCGTCTAATACATACAAAACCCCCATCAAGCCCGCGCCAATTTGACTTGCTAAACGAATGCGTTGCGCCTCACCACCCGATAGAGTGCCAGCACGACGATCTAAACTTAAATATTCTAACCCAACATTTAACAAAAATTCTAAACGCTGAATAATTTCTTTGAGAATTTTTTGTGCAATCTCACCGCGTACGCCTTCAAGTTTTAAATTTTTAAAAAACTTGTAACTATTAGCAATTGACTCTTTGGTAATATCCGCTAAATTACAATCCTCAATAAAAACATTTCTAGCGGCAACATTCAGCCGACTACCACCACAATTTTTACAAGGCTTACTAACCACATAATGTGATAATTCTTCACGCACACTACGAATTTCACTTTCTTCATAGAGACGCGCCATTCTAGGAACAACACCCTCAAATGGCTTGGCTTTGCTATACCAACCTTTACGCCCCCTGATTTTGGAAAAGTCAATCACATCTTTGCCACTACCGTGTAGCACAATATTTTTATGTTTATCACTTAATACGTGATATGGCGTATCTACGCTAAAACCATAATGTTGTCCAAGTAAATTTAAGATTTGATAAAAATAAGCATTTGAGCGTCCCCAACCATAAATGGCACCTTGTGCTAAACTTGCCTGTGGGTTTATCACCACTTTATTTTCGTCAAAAATATCCTTAACCCCCAATCCATCACAACTTTGACAAGCGCCAACAGGATTGTTAAACGAGAATAACCTAGGTTCAAGTTCGGTTAATGAATAACCACATTTTGTACAAGAAAATTTAGATGAAAACACCAACTCTTGTTGCTTAGATGTTTTATCCATAGGAGCAACACGCACTAATCCAGCACTAAGATTTAATGCTGTTTCTAATGATTCAGATAAGCGCGATGCTATATTTTGTCTTACTTTAATTCGATCAACAACAATCTCAATCGTATGATGAATTTTGCCATCTAAGGTATCTAGTTTATCTAAATAAGACACTTTACCATCGACCCTAGCGCGCAAAAATCCCTGATGAGAAAGCTCCTCTAACATTTTTGCATGAGCACCTTTACGATTTTGCACCACAGGCGCAAGTATCATAATTTTTTCATTATCTAGTAGAACCAAAATACTATCTACCATTTGTGAAATGCTTTGCGATACCAAATCAATTTTATGCTTAGGACACTTAGGAATACCCACACGTGCAAATAACAATCTCAAATAATCATAAATTTCTGTAATCGTGCCAACAGTTGAGCGTGGATTATGCGAAACGGATTTTTGCTCGATTGAAATCGCAGGCGATAAACCTTCAATATGATCCACATTAGGCTTTTCCATCAACGATAGGAACTGTCTTGCATATGCCGACAAAGATTCAACATAGCGGCGCTGCCCTTCGGCATAAATAGTGTCAAACGCCAATGAGGATTTTCCCGAACCAGACAGACCTGTAATAACCACAAGTTTATTTCTGGGAATGTCAATGTTGATATTTTGCAAGTTGTGAACCTTGGCACCTTGTATGCTAATTTGATTCATAGGCTGGGCTGAAAAACTATCAGGCAAAGGGTCAATTATAACGGTAAAATTAAAAAATTGAAATGATTCAATAGGTTGTATTGTTATGAGTAAATATAAGCGTATTTTATTAAAATTCAGTGGTGAAGCCCTTGCTAAAGACAATAACACCATTGACCCAAAAACACTAGATCAAATCATTGATATTATAAAATCCGCACTCGTGCAAAAAGTAGAGGTTGGCGTTGTCGTAGGTGGTGGCAATATTTTTAGAGGCGCGGCACTTACACAATCTGGCATAAATCATGTAACTGGCGATCACATGGGAATGTTAGCCACAGTAATTAACGCTTTAGCAATTAGCGACGCTTGTAAGCGCGCAAATATTGAGACAGTAGTCATGTCTGGTTTTGCCATTGGTGGTGGCGTTTGTAGTCCTGTTGATCATAACAAAGCCAAACAAGCATTAAACATGGGAAAAGTTGTAATTTTTTCAGCTGGCACTGGTTCAGCGTGTTTTACCACTGACACAGGCGCGGTATTGCGTGCTATCGAAATTGAGGCAGATATAGTCTTTAAAGCCACTAAAGTTGATGGTGTTTATACCGATGATCCAGTAAAAAACCCTAAAGCAAGACGCTATGAGAAATTGAGTTTTGACGAAGCTATTGCGAAACATCTGCAAATTATGGATACAGCAGCGTTTGCTCTGTGTCGCGAACATAATTTAGATATTTGCGTGTTTAGTATGCTTGACAATCCTAAAACTTTATCCGACATTTTAGGTGGCAAACCTTTAGGGACAATTGTAGGAAATTAATATGTTAAATGAAATACAACAAGATGCTAAAGAGCGTATGACGAAGAGTCTTACCTCATTAGCAAACAACTTTAGTAAAATCAGAGCAGGGCGCGCAAATCCTGCCTTACTTGAGCAGATTCAAATCAGTTATTATGGCTCTATGGTATCGATTTCACAAGTTGCCAATATTAGTGTAGAAGACTCACGCACACTAAAAGTATCACCATGGGAAAAAGAAATGGTTGCTACCATTGAAAAAGCCATTATGAGCTCTGATTTAGGATTAAACCCGCAAACTGTTGGTAAAGTTATGCGCATTCCTTTACCTCCTCTCACCGAAGAGCGCAGACGTGAATTAATACGTGTGGTTAAAGACGAATCCGAACAAGCAAAAGTAGCCATTAGAAACATTCGTCGTGATGCTAATTCGGATTTTAAAGAATTATTAAAAGACAAAGAAATTTCAGAAGATGCAGCGCGAAAAGCAGAAGAAAATATTCAAAAACTCACCAATGAATTTATTAAATCAATCGATGCAAAACTAGCAGAAAAAGAACAAGCACTACTCGAAATTTAAACATGCCTCAAACATACAAATATAAATTTTGATGAAAACCTGTAAACCGAGTTGTGCAGGT
Source organism: uncultured PS1 clade bacterium (assembly GCA_937950605.1). Lineage (GTDB taxonomy): Bacteria > Pseudomonadota > Gammaproteobacteria > PS1 > Pseudothioglobaceae > Thiodubiliella. The sequence goes on from CALFDA010000106.1 coordinate 10,509, forward strand.
TTTATCTTTTCGCTTTTGGAATCTATTGCAAAATAGTTAGACAGGGAAAGTTTTACTCAAAAATACTAATTGTTTAAATGCCCTACCTATCACGGCTATAAGTTAAATATCAACGAGGGGCAGGATTTTTACAACAATCTCGTCTAATTTATTTATTTATTCTGTGTCAATTAATCAAGTACATTAACTTATGTACAACAACCCACCTACAAAACATTACAATTTAATTGCATGTTATAAAAATAGCATACAGTGAAGAATTGCGTAATACAGTTAGAGAATATATTGCAAATGGCGATAGCATTGTAAAAGCTAGTA
>CALFDA010000107.1 GCA_937950605.1 uncultured PS1 clade bacterium
CGATGATCAGGTGAGTATTGAGCGTTTCAAAATAATGGAGCGCAAACTCTATCGTGCTATTATGACACCAAGTATGATTGTTGCTGTGGTTTTAGGTGTTTGGATGTTAATTGATGGTTGGAGCTTTTATAAGACACAATATTGGCTACATGCTAAGTTAATGTTAATGTTGCCTTTAATTGCTTATCATTTTTATTGTAGGCATTTTTTATCTGTTTTTAGTCAGGACAAAAACACTCGATCCCATGTTTTTTATCGTTGGTTTAACGAGTTTCCAACATTGATTTTGATTGCGGTTGTTATTTTGGCTATCGTAAAACCTTTCTAAGCCGATTGATGAGAAATTTTTAAGTAACTGCTTGCCAAACTTTCATATAGTGTTTGTTTGCAAATCATTTTAGATACAAAACTACTGATATAAGCGGTAAATATTGCGACCAATAGCAGATTGAATGAGGCTGTCATTTCCAAGACTAATAAAGCCGAACTCAAAGGTGCTCTGATGACTGCACTCAGGTAAGCAATGCTTGCTAGAATCATAACGGTCTGTGGATTGATATCGACAAAATCTATAGATTCAGCACCAATCGCAATACCGACTGTGATGCTAGTCATAAAAATCCCTCCTGCGATAGTAGAAACAAATGAGGCGATTGAGGCTAGTAGTTTTGTTAGTGCAAAATAAGGCGTTAAAGTTTGACCTGATAAAAGTTGTTGGGCTTGCTCATAGCCCGAGCCTGCCACTTGTCCATTGGATATTATGTTTAAAACGGCAATAAACAAAGACAAACCAAACACAAACAGCAATACTTTTGTTAATTTTCCCGAAGCAAATCGGTTGATTAAAAAAATAGCACTTTTTGCAAACAAACCACCAAATAATGCACAGATGAGTACTAAAGGAATAAGTTGATACAATGAAGATAAATCTGGCGACAAGTGTGAAAGATTCATTAAATAGGCTGTTTTATTGTAAGGTGATAGCAGCAGATAGATAACTGAAAGGATAATAGCAATAAATATCAGCATTTGTTGTTTTAGTTTTCTGCCAATTTCCTCATAAGCAAACAAAAATCCTGCAATCGGTGCATTAAAAACAATAATTAGCCCAGCACTACCACCAATTGCAATAAAACTATGAATTAACAATTTACGTTTAAGTTTAATGAAATGTGCAAAGTGATAAAAAATACAACCCCCAATATGTGCACTCGGTCCGCCAAAACTAATCGATGCGCCACCGAATGTTGCCATACAAACTAGACCTATCTTAATAAAGGCAATGGGAATTGATAACAATTTTAAACGCAGTTTTTTGTTACGAGAATCATTAGCAGCCACTAATTGTGGAATGCCACTGCCACCGACAAAATGGCAATATTTTCTGTCAACATAAATCACAATAACAAACACAAGTGGTGTTATTAGAAAACTAAAATAAATGTTATTTTGAATGATATTTTTAAATAAAGCGTATGCATAATCAGCAAGTTGTAAAAAAATCACAACAACGATAATAGTTGTAATGCTAGCAACTAATAAGGTGGCATGGGTTTTTAACTCATTTGGAAATTGATATGATAAATATCGGCGCATTTGTGGCTTAAAAGGTTTCTATTAGCCTATTGTGAATTTGTAAATACAGCAAAACAGCGCATTGTTATCCAAAAATAAAAAAAACAATATAGCCATTGCTAGGTTGTTGAATAATAAAGTGTTGTCTCACAGAATAAAATAGTAGAGGGTATTGTTAGCTAAACAATCCAGTTGAAAGGTAACGGTCCCCCCTGTCGCAAATAATAGTAACAATCAGAGCATCATTGATGCGCCTAGATAACTCAATTGCAACAGATACCGCTCCACCACTAGAAATCCCCGCAAAAATACCTTCTTTAGTTGCCAAATTGCGTGTTGTTTGTTCAGCAGCAATTTGTGAAACATCTATGATTGTATCGACTTTAGATGCATCAAATATTTTGGGTAGATAGTCTTTTGACCAGCGACGAATGCCTGCAATTTGTGCGCCATCTTCGGGTTGGACTCCAATAATTTGAATATCCTTATTATGTTTTTTGAGAGTCTCAGAGACACCCATAATAGTCCCTGTTGTACCCATAGCAGATACAAAATGTGTTATTTTCCCATGGGTATCGCGCCATATTTCTTGTGCGGTTGTATTGATGTGTGCACCCGAATTATCAACATTTGCAAATTGGTTAAGCTGTCTACCTCTACCTTGTTTTTCCATAACATTAGCTAAATCTCGTGCGCCCTCCATGCCTTGTGTTTCAGTTACCAAGATTAGTTTAGCACCATACGCTTTCATTGCATCACGACGCTCTTGTGAGAGATTATCAGGCATAATCAAAATCATTTTATAACCCTTAATTGCCGCTACCATTGCTAGTGCAATACCTGTATTGCCACTAGTAGCCTCAATAAGTGTATCGCCTGCGCTAATTTCACCGCGTTTTTCTGCCTGATTAATCATATTGAGTGCCGCGCGATCTTTTACCGAACCAGCAGGATTATTGCCTTCAAGTTTAAGCAAGATAGTGTTTGATGGGTTAGGATTAAGACGCCGTAAACCAATCAAAGGTGTATTGCCAATAGTTTGTTCCACACCGGGATAAGACATGTATAAGTTTGTTGTTGAAAACGAGTCTTAATTTTAATCGATTTTTTGTTTTTGTTTTCAGGTTCGTTTATTGAACACCTCAAAAACCAAATTTTTACCCTTTGTAAAATAAATATTTTTTTGGTGTTTATAATTATTTTTATAATTTTGAGTAATACCAATATATATAATGCACAGGCGTTTATTGCTATGACATACAGTCATAATCGCATAACATAATCATAGGTATAGCTCATGAAAAGTATTAACATTGTTATTCTTGCTGCTGGCAAAGGCACGCGCATGAACTCTAGCAAACCCAAGGTATTGCAAACACTTGTGGATAAAACTTTGCTTGAGCATGTGCTGATGCAAGCGCAAAACCTTTGCTCACAAATTTATGTGGTGATTGGTTTTGGTGGCGCGCAGGTGCGTCAAATGATTGACAAAGACTCAATTAACTGGATAGCACAAAATAAGCAACTTGGTACAGGGCATGCAGTGCAACAGGCTATGCCACATATTAGCGATGATTCAATTACTTTGGTGTTGTATGGTGATGTGCCACTTATTCGGCAAAAAACATTATCAAACTTAGTTGAGCAAGCACAAAAAACTGGCATAGCATTATTGTCGGCAGTACTTGATAATCCAACAGACTATGGGCGTATTCTGCGTAAAAATAATCAAATTCAGGCTATCGTAGAGCAAAAAGATGCCAATACCAAACAACTTGCTTGCCGTGAAGTAAATGCAGGAATTATGGCACTTGATAGCGGATTATTAAAAACTTATTTAGGCAATTTAAAGGCAGATAATGCACAAGGTGAGTTTTATTTGTCCGATGTTATAGGAATAGCGGTCAAAGATGGCAAGACGATTGCATCGGTGGTTGTAAAAGATGAAAATGAAATTTTAGGTATAAATGACAAAGTGCAATTAGCAAAGTTGGAAAGAATCTTACAACAAAAGCAAGCAAATCAATTTATGCAACAAGGCTTGATGTTAAAAGACCCTGCGCGCTTTGATTGTCGCGGATCGCTTAATTTCGGACAAGATTGTGAGATTGATGTTAATGTGTTGATTGAGGGTGAGGTTGTTCTAGGCAATAACACCTATATTGCGTCTAACTGTATTATTAAAAACGCTAAAATCGGTGATAATGTGTCAATTTTGTCAAACTCCGTGATTGAAAATGCGGTTATTGCTAATGGCGCGTGTATTGGTCCATTTGCACGCATTCGCCCAAAATCCAACATTGGTGAAAACGCTAAAATTGGCAATTTTGTTGAAATAAAAAAATCAGCCATTGACAAGGACTCAAAAATATCGCATTTAAGTTATATAGGTGATAGCATCATAGGCAAAGGCGTGAATATTGGTGCTGGTGTGATTACTTGTAACTATGACGGTGTCAATAAACATCAAACCATTATTAAAGATGGTGTATTTGTTGGTTCGGACACGCAGCTTATTGCACCTGTTAGCATCGGCAAAAATGCCAAAATTGGTGCTGGTTCAACTATCACTAAAGATTTAGCAGATGGTCAACTTGGACTAAGCCGTGCCAAACAAACAACGCTAAAAAACTGGCAACGCCCAACTAAAAAATAAATGCACTTATTGCCTCGTAATGTTTGGTTGTTGGCAATTAGTTTGTCGTTATTTATGTCTTTGGCAGTTTTTGTAATTTTTCTTGGAGGCATTATTGGACAATCTTTAGCACCTAATCCTAGTATGTCAACCTTGCCAGTGGCGATGCTAGTGGTGGGAACTGCTGTCAGCGTTACCCTTATTACTCACGCCATGTCCAAGTTTGGCAGGCGAAGCGTTTTTCTAGGCTCTTGCATTTATGCGGTTGTTGTTATTGCGATTGCTATCATAGCTTTAGAGTTGCAGTCGTTTTATTTATTTTGTTTGTCCACTTTATTATTTGGTGCTGTCGCAGCCACCATGCATCAATTTAGATTTGCAGCCATTGAGAGTGTTGATGAAACCCTCAACGCAACAGCAGCCTCAACTGTGCTTATTGGTGGTTTGTTCTCTGCTTTTTTGGGTCCAGAGATTGCCGTTTTGGGTAAAGATTGGTTTGACACCGCATTTGTAGGTTCTTTTTTATTGTTGAGTATTTGTTTTATATTAGCATTTTTATTGTTGTGGTTTTACCATGCAGATTGCACGCCCGAACTAAGGCAAAGACAGTCAGGTAGAAGTTTAAGGATTATCATTAAACAGCCAGTATTTATTGTTGCTGTATCTAGTGCCACACTAGGCTATATTATTATGAGTTACATCATGACTGCTACGCCAATGAGTATGCATGTTATTGATGGATTCTCATTAACGCAAACAAAGTTTGTGATTCAATCACACGTTATTGCTATGTTTTTGCCTTCTTTATTCACGCCGATTGCTGTTAAATTATTTGGACTTAGCAAAATGATGATTATTGGCATAGTGTTATATTTAGCCTGTGTTGTTATCGGTTATAGTCATAATTTACACAACTATTGGGTAGCACTAATTTTGTTAGGATTTGGCTGGAATTTCTTGTTTATTGGCGGTACTAGTCTACTGCCAAGGGCATATAATGATATTGAAAAATTCAAAGTGCAGTCTGTCAACGATTTTTTAATTTTTGCTATGCAAGGAACAGCATCATTATCAGCAGGCTGGTTTGTGTTTAATTTTGGCTGGGAGTTTGTTTTGCTGTCATGTATTCCTTTACTACTAATTCAACTGATAATATTATTGTGGTGGCTAAGAAATAAACCGACGCATACAATATAAAATCTAATGTTTTTAAGCCTTAGACACATGTATTAAAAACATATTAACAAGACATTTGCCTAGTATACGACTTAATTTTAATTGCTATAATTCGCCTAGATTGTGAAAAACGTGGAAGTTGTATGTGTTCAAGCAAGAATAGTATTGATGTTGTTGTGAGGATTTTTCATTGGTTTTTAGTAACACTTTTTATTGCACTTTTTATAACTGGGGATAATAACCATAACACGCTACATATTGTATTGGGATATTTGTTAATCAGCCTAATAATTAGTAGACTCGCATGGGGCTTTATTGGTACTCGCAACGCTTTATGGAAACATTATCTTCATACGCCACAATCTGTTTTTGGTTATCTTTCAAAGTTAAAACAGCAACGCCCAACAACATTTACAATCCACAATCCTGCTGGTAGCATGATGATTTTAGCAATGTTGTGCATGCTTATTTTGATTGTAATTAGTGGTTTGTTAATGCAAGGATTGTTTGAATTAGACGGGATTTTTTATCCTTTGACGCAATCCCTTGCAGACTCCCATGCTTTTTTAATTAGAAATGTTCATGACATGCTCTCATGGTTGATGATTTTCACTATTGTTTTACACATCATGGGGGTTATTTATTCAAGCAAAATTTATCGTATTAATCTAGCGTTGATGATGATAAATGGCAAATCGTGTGATTCTAAAAATAGGAGAAAATCATGAAAAAATATTTGTTAATAGCGTTGTTATGCAACAATGTTGCTTATTCTCAAACAATTGATTTTGACGCGTTATATCGCTCTTGGGGGGCGAATCCTCTTGAAGTTGATATAAAAAGGGCACAAATGATGTGGAATAAGGAGATTATTGCAAATAAAAGTTGTGCGAGTTGCCATACTAATAATCTCAAAAAGCAAGGCAAGCATATAAAAACCAAGAAAATAATTAAACCTTTATCCACGCAGGTTAATCCAAAACGACTAACCAAAGTTAAAAAAATTAACAAATGGCTAAAACGTAATTGTAAATTTACTTACAAGCGCGAGTGTAGCGCACAAGAGAAAATGGATTTTATTGAATTTATTAAACAAAGTTAGGAGGTAGTATGATTAAAAAATATTTAGTAGTAGGGTCGCTGTTTATTGGTTCATTTTATTCGCTTTATAGCCAAGCAGACAGAGATGGTTTTTTTGGTTTTTTTGGCTCAGGTCCTGGTGTTGAACCAGTTAGAAATGCCGTATATTTAGAAGAATGTGGATCTTGTCATTTTGCTTATCAACCTGGGTTGTTGCCTTCTAGGTCGTGGATAAGAATGTTTTCACAAAAAGAATTAACAAATCATTTTGAAGAAGACATTACATTTGACGATAAAGCATTGGAAACACAACTTTTGGACTATTTAACTATGCATGCTGCCGAGAAATCTTCATTTAAACGCTCAAGAAAAATTATGCGCTCTTTGCCATATAACGCATCTCCTTTAAGAACATCAGACACACCTTACCTTAGAAGAAAGCATGGCGAGATTCCTAAAAATCTAATCACACAACCAGACGTAGGCTCAATTGCAAATTGTGAAGCTTGTCATCGAACTGCAACAGAAGGCGTTTATGAGGAAGACCAAATACGCATACCAAACGCTGGATTTTTCAACTATGATGATGATTAAAGCAAGTCTTCTAAAAAGTAGGCAGCGAGATGGTGCCTACCATCTAAGTTGGACTTTTGATAAACGGTAGACGCTTGTTGGCGCACTGTTTTTTCTTTGGTGCCTCTGATTTGGCTAATTTGCTCAAAAGATAGCCCTTTGATTAATAATAAGGCTACTTCTTGTTCGGATTTGCTTAGAGCCCACTCTTCAAACTGTTTGTTGAAAACTTTCAATAACCCTTTTCTAGACACCTGCGCCTGTTTAGAATAAGAGTTTTTTTCTTGGTTAGCTTTTTTTAATACTTGCTTCAAAAAATCAATGTCACGATGATTTTCACGCGTTTCTTGCCAAATAATGTAGATAGCAACAACGCTTAAAAAGGCAATAATGCCTTCTTGGGCAACATGCCAAATGTCGTGGTAGCCCTCTAAAATGTCTTCAGCAAACGGCAAAATATTGCTAATAAAAATATAAATAAATGACAATAAAATAATATTTCTTCCTATTTTCGTTTTCATGTTTTTTATTCTAACTTAATTTAGCGTAACAGCAAAAACCATTTGGGCGGCAAAGTACTTGCTTGCAATTAAAATTCAATTCCCTTGACTTTAGCGACGCTGTGAATATCTTTATCGCCCCGACCAGAAAGATTAATGATAATATTTTTGTCTCTGTCTAACTTTGTGGCAAGTTTTATGCCGTAGGCAATGGCATGAGAGGATTCCAACGCTGGGGATATGCCTTCAGTTTTGGTTAGTGTGTGAAAGGCATCTAGTGCTTCGTTATCTGTAATCGCCACATATTTTGCACGACCCGAGTCTTTTAAATAAGCATGTTCTGGACCGACACCTGGATAATCCAAGCCTGCCGAAATAGAATGCCCTGCAATAATTTGACCATTTTCATCTTCCATTAAGTAAGTGCGATTGCCATGTAGAACACCTACATTGCCAGCACACAAGGGCGCTGCATGCGCAGTTGGACCTTTTTCTATACCATATCCTGCTGCTTCAACGCCATACATTGTAACCGAGGTGTCATCAATAAATGGATAAAACAAGCCAATGGCATTAGAGCCGCCACCCACACAGGCAACAAGTGAATCAGGCAGACCACCAACCTGTTCGTCAAACTGTGTTTTAGCTTCCCTGCCAATCACACTTTGAAAATCACGCACCATCATTGGGTAAGGGTGTGGACCAGCTACGGTGCCAATAATATAAAACGTATTATCAATATTCGTTACCCAATCACGCATCGCCTCATTGAGTGCATCTTTTAAAGTTTTAGACCCAGAGGCAACAGGCACAACATTTGCCCCCAAAAGCTTCATGCGAAACACATTGAGTGCTTGACGTTCTACATCAACCTCTCCCATATAAACCACGCATTCCAAGCCTAAACGCGCGGCAACCGTTGCTGTTGCGACACCGTGCTGACCAGCACCAGTTTCTGCAATAATACGATTTTTACCCATACGCTTAGCAAGTAGGGCTTGTCCAATAGCGTTGTTAATCTTGTGTGCCCCTGTATGGTTGAGGTCTTCGCGCTTGAGATAAATTTGCGCCCCATCTATTTTTTTGCTAAGATTTTGTGCATGATAAAGTGGTGTTGTGCGTCCCACATAATGCCTTAGATCGTATTCAAACTCAGCCAAAAACTCTACATCATTTTTGTATTTTTCATAAGACTGTTTTAGCTCATTGACTGCTGTCATTAAAGTTTCTGCAACAAATACGCCACCGTATTGTGCAAAATGACCTTTATCATCTGGCAAAGAATAACTCATAACCTAACCTGTTGTATAAATTGTTTTATTTTATCGATATCTTTAACACCTAATTGGCTTTCCACGCCACTTGACACATCTACTGCATAAGGGCGAACTTGTTTTATGGCATCAGCCACCGTATCAGGATTTAAACCACCCGCTAAAATAATAGGTAAGTCAATATCTACTTGTACTAGATTCCAATCAAATGTTTTGCCTGTGCCGCCATAGGCATCTTTATTGAAAGCGTCCAACAATAAACCACACGATTGATGATAATTATCTGCCATTTTTATAATATTGCTATTTTGATTGACGCGTAAAGCCTTAATAAATGGCATAGCATACTGGCTACATTCAATAGGCGATTCATCGCCATGAAATTGTAGAGTGTCTAATGGCACTTTGGACAAAACTTTGTCAATAAAGTCGGATTTTGCATTTACAAACAAGCCCACACGATTAACAAACGCTGGCAAGGCGTTGATAATCTCTACAGCGTTTCGTGTATCAACATGGCGTGGTGAGTTATTGTAAAAAACCAATCCGATGGCATCTACGCCTGTGTGTGCAATCTTTTGTGCATTTTTAGCCTGAGTAAAGCCACAAACTTTAATGCGTGTTTTCATCTAATTTTGCCCTAATTGCATCTCTATCAATCCACCATTTTTCACCAACTAGTTGGTCAATTGCCCCTGAGAGTTTTTTTAAAAATATTTCTGGTTTGTCTAATTTTAATGTTTTGCGCCACAAATCAAAGGTTGCTTGGTCATTAACATGCGAATGTTTGTCAGCAACGCTTGCTAGCATTTGTGAGGTAAAAAAAGTCAATTCATCATCAGCACCACAACGTATTGAAGTAATATAGTGTGCTGTGGCTGCAGCTACTGCTCGCGTATCTGCCTCTTCTGGTGATTCTTCCACTAAATGTTGTAACATCGCCACAGTAATTTCTGGATCGATCGGGAAGGTTACTCCTAGCCATAGCGCATGCCCCAGTGCTACTAGAGCATCTGGTGCTTCAGACAAAAACATTACATCGCAAGCCTCGACTGCTAACCCCCACAATTCTTCTTGTTGTGCCACGTTAAAAGCAGTAAAAGCTTTTTCCCAAGCCTGTGCGCCCTTGTAGCGTTCAACCTGAATGCGAGCAATTTCTAATAAATTTTTAATGCGTTCTGTAACTGGAGCGTTGGCTTTTAAACCTGCTAATTGTGATTCAAAATATTCTAAGCGTGCTTGCAACTGTTTTGCATTGGCATACACATCTTCGCCATCATCTCCATCAAAAATATCTTGATTTTTGTTCAAATACTTAAACCCCATAACTGTTTTCCATATTAATTCTTTTTTCTTGCTTGACTGTATTTTAAACTTATTAAAATTTAGAGGGCATTGTATTAGGCAGGATTTTAGGGAAAATAAATAACTGGTTGATTTTGGTTATTTTTAGCAAATCATATACCTAATATTAAAGTGCAAAAAAAATTCAAGACATCAATTCTATCATTTTCTTTTTAGTTCTGTTGACCTATGTTTTTTGTAAAAAGTCGACTTTTGGCGATGTTTGTTTAGCACATGTTTGCCAGATAACTAATCCAACTAGACTATGTTCTTGATTATTGGCAATAGGTAAAGAAAAGACTTGAGTTGTCAAATACCACAAATGGCGTTTGAATCAGGTATTATTAGCCGACAAAAAGTTGCGTTTAGAATTTAGCAGTTAGGTCTTATATAATCAGCAATACCTAAGTTTTAAACGATGTTAGCTATATTGAATAATACGAAAATTCAATAGGGTTTGGTTGACGGTTTTAGCGTTTTAAATTTTTTAAAAATTACACTATGTTAAGCTTCATTAAAAATAAAATTGTAGGTTGGATTTCTTATTTCATTATAGCTCTAATTATATTTACGCTTGCCTTGTTTGGTGTAAGTGAATACTTCACAGGTGCTGCAAATATCGTAGTTGCAAGTGTTGGTGATGATGATATTTCTAAAGAAGCATATCTAAAAGAATTTAATGCAATTAAAAGACGCTTGCAGCAAGAGTTAGGTAAACAATATACGTCTGAGTTAAATCAAAGAGTTAAGATTTCAACTATTGAATCGATGATTAATGAGCGTGTGCTTAGTGGATTAGCAGATGAATTGGGCTATGCAACAACGCAACATGAATTACGGGCGTTTATTCAGGCGCATGACATGTTTAAAGTCAATGGTAATTTTTCTATTGATAGGTATAAGAAAGTGCTTAGGTTAAATGGGGTTTCAGAATCTGAATATGAGAGTATGCGTTCAAATGAGTTAAGACAAAATCAAATACAGGCTAATTTTTTAGATTCTGCATTTGTTACATCGTCTATGTTAAAGCGTGTGCATTTACTAAACGACCAACAACGAAAATTTAGCTATATGGTACTTGACACGAAAAATTATAGCGACAAAGTAAAGGTTGAAGAGCAAAGTGTTCGAGAGGTTTTTAATAAAAGTAAGGAAGATTTTTTTGAACCACAAAAGGTAAAAGTTGATTTTGTCGAGTTGTCAACTAAGCAAATCGCTAAAAGCATTCAAGCAGACAATGATGCTTTGCTTAATCTCTATGAAAATGAACAAGAGCGTTTTAGCACCGAAGAAGAGCGTAAAGCGCAACATATTTTGGTGCAATCTGAAGCATTAGCAAGCACGATTGTTAAACAGTTATCTCAAGGCGATGATTTTGCCGAGTTAGCCGCTAAACATTCGCAGGATATGGAGTCAAAAAATAAAGCTGGAGATTTAGGTTTTTTTACCTTAGGCATGATGTTGCCTAAGTTTGAAGCACAAGTATTCGCTATGAAAATAGGTGAAATTAGTGCCCCAGTCAAAACAGATTTTGGCTATCACATCATTAAACTCAATGAGATTAAAGCAGCGCAAGTCAAGCCTTTTGATGCAGTTCGTGGTGAATTGTTGAAGCTTTATAAAGAGCGTGAAGTGCAAAAATCTCTTTATAATCTCACCGATAAATTAAACAATCTAGCTTATGAAGGGAGTTTAGAGGAGGTTGCCGAACAAATGGATTTAGATATTAAAACTTCTGAGTTTTTTTCCCAGCATACACAACGCTATGACGCTAAGTTTGTGGCAACATCTTATAGCGATGAAGTGTTTAATAAAGGTGAAAATTCTGAAGTTATAGAGATCGCTAAAGATAAGTTTGTAGTATTAAGAATAAACAAAAAAGTCGCCAAAAGACAAAAATCTTTTGATGAGGTTAAACCTAAGATTACCCAACATCTATCTAGTTTATTAGCTAAAACCTTTATTGATAATACCGCTAATAAAATTGCAACTTTATTAAATAAAGGTGATGTAGATGCTGCACAAAAGATAATCGATGAATATCAGCTTAAATGGAAAGATGCGGGTTGGGTTACAAGAAACTCTAGTGCAGTTAGTGCAGATATTATCGGCGGTGTATTTGCATTGCCACAACCAACAAACAATGGCGCAAGTTATGGAGTGCAAAATTTAAATAACAATCAGTCTGCTATTTTGAAATTATCAGCAGTTAAAACGCCTAAGAGCAAACCTGATAGCACGCTGTTAAATGTGATGTTGCACTTTGAATCAGAAGCATTGTTCGATGCTATTTTAAAAACTCTACGCAAAAATACCGATATAGAGATTTTTGAGGAGCATCTATAAAAAATATTAATATTTTTAGGTCTTGCTCAATTAAGCAGTTTTTTCTTAACTTGTAAGAGCATAATCTGACAAAGATTTTGCTGTTAAATCTAAATTTATATTATTTTATAAGTGCGATACACAATTGTTTTTGCGCCAAAAATTTTTAGAAAAACACTTAAATTGTCATAACTATAAAATCAAGCATTGTTTGTCAGTTGGGTATATAAAATCAAAAACGATGAAT
>CALFDA010000108.1 GCA_937950605.1 uncultured PS1 clade bacterium
CTCGACTTTTTTAGCAATTAGACTAAAGTCTGTGTTTAGAGTCTCGCCATCTTTAATAGTAATGTCATAGACATAACCTGATTGGACTTTGACGTGCTGAATACCCTTGCCCTTGTCGACAATGATGTTGTTTTTGTTTAAATCTTTTAAAAGGTATTGAACGCTTAGTTTGTCTAAACCTTTGAAAAGATTTTGTAATTGATGTGTTTCGATTTACTGCAAAGAAGAACATCTTTCTTTAGCGAATAAAAACATAAGGATAATAGGGTTTTTATGCGATGATAGCGATAATGAGAATATAGATAGTGATTAAGGTGGTAATAATGGGAATGAGCATGACATTATGAGCTTTTAGATAGGTTAGGGTGAGTTATCAAACACTACAAAATAAGGCTTGAATCGGGTATTATCAATCGGTGGAAGTTGCGCTTAGGGTTTAGGTTTTATATATTACGACAATGTCAAACAAAAAATTACACAAAGACGCTCTTAACTATCATCAAGGCGGACGACCAGGGAAAATTGTCGTTAATAGTCATAAACCAATGCATACCAGTGAGGATTTATCCTTGGCGTATACACCGGGCGTGGCGGCTCCCGTTAGGGAAATTGTTAAAGATGCTGATGCAGTGGACTTATATACTGCCAAAGGTAATTTAGTAGCGGTCATCAGCGATGGTTCAGCGGTATTGGGGCTGGGTAATGTTGGGGCTTTGGCATCAAAACCAGTAATGGAAGGTAAAGCGGTATTGTTTAAAAAATTTGCCGATATTGATGTATTTGACATTGAAGTAAATACTCAAGATGTGGGCGAATTTGTGCAAACCGTAAAAAATATTGCACCTACCTTTGGTGGTATTAATTTAGAGGATATTTCTGCACCGCGTTGTTTTGAAATTGAGCAGCGACTCATCAAAGAATTAGACATTCCAGTTTTTCATGACGATCAACACGGCACTGCAATTATTGTTGCCGCAGGTCTATTAAATGCGCTAGAAATTCAAGAAAAAGATATTACCCAAGCTAAATTAGTCTGTTTAGGCGCAGGCTCAGCAGGCATTGCTACGCTTAATTTATTGTGTGAATTAGGGCTTAATAAAGATAATATTTTGTTGCTTGATCGAGAGGGTGTCATCTCTACAAGAACGGCAAAAGCAAACGATATTAAAATGCAATATGCGGCTAATACTAATAAAACAACATTAGCAGAAGCCATGCAAGATGCTGATGTTTTTATCGGTGTGTCAGCGGCTAATTTAGTGAGTAAAGACATGATTAAATCTATGGCGGACAAACCAATTGTTTTTGCTTTATCTAATCCAGACCCAGAAATATCTCCAGCAGACGCTAACTCGGTGCGAGACGACTTAATTATGGCAACGGGAAGAAGTGATTATCCCAATCAAGTAAATAATGTGCTTGGTTTTCCGTTTATTTTTCGTGGCGCATTAGATGCTAAAGCCAAAGCTATTACCACAGCAATGAAAATTGCAGCTGTTCATGCGTTAAAAGACCTAGCTAAACAGAGTGTGCCACAAGCGGTGTTAGATGCTTATGGTTATGCAAGTTTGTCTTTTGGCAAAAATTATATTATTCCCAAACCTTTCGACCCGAGGTTAATTGATACTGTGCCAAAAGCAGTGGCGAAAGCTGCAAATGTCTAAGGGATACAACTTTAATAACAATGAAAATATATTTAGTCGGTGGTGCAGTTCGGGACCAACTGTTAGGTATTGCTGATAAAAACATTGAAAAAGATTGGGTGGTGGTTGGTGCGTCGGCGAGTGAAATGTTGGATTTGGGTTATCGCCAAGTGGGTAAATCTTTTCCTGTGTTTTTACACCCACACACACAAGAAGAATATGCCCTTGCTAGAACTGAATGCAAAGTGGACAAGGGTTACAAAGGTTTTGAGTTTGATACCTCTACAACTATTACATTAGAGCAAGATTTATCGCGCCGTGATTTAACTATTAACGCAATTGCACAGACAAAAGACGGAAGACTTATTGATCCATTTAATGGACAACAAGATTTGAATAATGGTTTGTTAAAACATGTGTCTGATGCGTTTAGTGAAGATCCTGTGCGTGTATTACGTGTAGCACGTTTTGCTGCACGATTTCAACCTCTTGGTTTTAAAGTTGCACACGCCACGCATCATTTAATGCAAAAAATAGTAGATTCTGGCGAGGTAGATGCCTTGACCCCTGAGCGTGTTTTTAAAGAGTTAGAATTAGTTTTATCTTATGCAATGCCATCAGTTTTTTTTAAGGTGTTGCTATCTTGTGGTGCTTATGCAAAAGTATTTACTGCACTGAAAATTCCAAGCAAAAAACCTTATGAAAACCCATTCGAGGTTTTAGATAATTTAAATACCAATATGACACACATTAAATTTGCTATATGGTTGAAAGACGAAAATCTAGATGCAATATCTAAATTGTGTAGTGATATTAAGTGTCCAAAAAAATATGAGCAATTAGCAAAATTATTAAACACAACATATCTGTTTGCTAAAAA
>CALFDA010000109.1 GCA_937950605.1 uncultured PS1 clade bacterium
TACCCTTTCTATGAGGATTTTTGAGCCAATCTGGGTTTTCATTAGCATTAGCATTCCAAGTATTGGTTCCTAATTCTCTAAATTGAGATGCACTCTGATAACCACGAAGATAACCTAACATTTCTGCTATTGCTGGTTTCCATGCAAGCTTTTTAGTGGTAACTACTGGGACAAATCCTTCAGATAAATCAAACTCAAAGGTAGCACCAATAATGCTTAGTGTATTTTGTTTAGTGCGATTATTAAACTGCCAAACACCTTCATCTAAAATTTTATTACCGATGTTAATGTATGCTTTCATGCCCGCACTTTGTTTGCTTTTAAAAGTAGATAAACGCCTAGTACAACCATTGGCAAACTTAATAATTGCCCCATTGTGAGCCAACCAAATGCCAAATAACCTAACTGCACATCGGGCACCCTAATGAATTCAACCATAAATCTAAATACACCATATAAAACTAAAAATAACGCAGAAATTATCATTGGCGCACGTACTTTATTGCTGGCCACCCACAACACCACAAATAATACTAATCCCTCTAAAAACGCCTCATACAGCTGCGATGGATAACGTGCAATGCCTTGCTCTTGAATATAAAACCCAAATGGGCTAGTAGTTACTTTTCCCCAAAGCTCACTATTAATAAAGTTTCCCAGTCGCCCAAAACCCAAGCCTAATGGCACTAGAGGCACAACAAAATCCATTGTTGTAAAAAACGTTTTGTTGTATTTGCGATTAAACAACAACATAGACAACCATACACCTAAAAAACCGCCATGAAAAGACATTCCTCCATCTTGCAAACTAAAAACAGACAACGGATTCGACAAGAAAACAGAAAAATTATAAAACAACATATAACCAATACGACCACCAAGAATAACTCCCACAGCACCATAAAAGATCATGTCTTCTATTTGTTGTTTATTCCATTCGTTTGTCTGCTTAATACGGTAAATTGCTAACAAATAGGCAGTTAAAAAAGCCAACAAATACATAACTCCGTACCAATAAATTTGGATAAAACCCAAATCTAGCGCAACTGGATTAATATTAGGATATGTCATTAGCAATATTTTATGGTGCGCCCGAGGTGACTTGAACACCCAACCCTTGGCTTCGGAGGCCAATACTCTATCCAGTTGAGCTACGAGCGCAAAAAAATTAGTGTTGAGAGCAAAAAATCATTTGCATATTAGCAATTAATTGCAAAATTTTTGTATCCTTTATCTTGCATAAAATTTTGTTGCCATCACGTCTTGATTCAATAATGTTTTTGGTTCTAAGAATATCAATATGTTGAGAAATATTCGATTGCGAAGAACCAACTTGCTCCACAATCTCCAACACTGGCAACTCATCTTCTTTTAAAACACACAAAATTTTCAAACGTAAAGGATGTGCCATAGCCTTGAGTGCTCTAGTTGCCTTGTAAATATCTTCCTCTTCTTCTAATAGTTTAATCATATATAAATTTAACTTATTTTTAAATTCTACCTAACATGCCGTAAACCCCGTATCTTCTTATCTTAATTAGAACCATTCTCTGGTAATAATCTATTAAAGAATCCTGCTGCAGTGCTACATCAAAAATTTGCCATTTTCCTGATTTACTTTTATGAAAAAACAAATCAATATTCATTCCATACATAGAATAGCCGTTTGTGTTCAATCTAACAACAATCATGTTGCCGCCCCTCATTGGTCTTGCAGAGATAAAATCAAGCGAACTCGAACGACCTTGTGCCAATTTTGACAATAAATTATCGATAACATTCCTCTTTAATGAATTTGCAAAATATCTGATTTCCTCATCATTCAAATTAACACGACTGGTTGATAAAACCTTGTTAGCAATATAATCAAAATCAAATAATGGTGTAATTTCTTGATTAACAAAAAAACCCATCATTTGCGGTGAGTAAGTCGTCGCGTTAGTCAGTTGATTAAGTTTAACAATCGTTGTTTGTATAGTTTTAACAGGGCTGTCATATTGCGATTGTAATGCTTGGTTTGTCGTTGTATTATTGTAAGCAGTAGGATTATCCATATAAGAATAATTATCATAGGCAAACACAACCCATGTCACTAACATACCAAGAACCAATAAAAATATGTTTGATTTTTTCATACCTTTCTCCGTTATCTAGTAAATAAAACAAGTAAAATCTATGGGCATGTCGCTATTATATATACTAACTTTACATTGTATACAGTATTTGGTTTAAGTACCTCTTCCTTGGTTTACCGCTTAACAGGATTGAGCGTCTTGCTATTTTTAAGACAAAAATTTGCACTTTAGATTTATATAAATCGGTTATATTATGGTTATTTCAAATTCATTAAAACGCTTATTATTTTTGGTTATTTTTGCTGTTTTCCTTGCGTTTAATACTTGTCATGCAAACGAAAATGATGCGGCAAGTAAAAAACTAACCGTTAAAGAAAAACGCAGTTTAGAGGTATTTTTTAATGACATCAAAACATTAGCTCAGGTTTATGACTATATTAAAAGACTATATGTAGAAGATGTCGATAATAAAAAACTCTTTACTAACGCCATTAAGGGCATGGTTAGTGGTCTAGACTCATACTCAACTTACCTAGAACCTAAAGAACAAAAAGTCTTATTAGAAAATGCATTAGGCAAATTTGGCGGTCTAGGTATTGTCATTGGTAAAACAAATGATGCTATTCAAGTAATTTCCCCTATTGACGATACCCCTGCTTATAAAGCAGGCATCCAAGCAGGCGATAAAATTACTAAAATTAACGCTAAATCCGTCAAAAACATGTCATTAGCGGATAGCGTTAAATTAATGCGTGGTAAGCCAGGTACCAGTGTTGAAATTACTGTTTCACGCAAACATACAAAGCCTTTTACAATAAAAATTAAACGCGAAATTATCACTATTATCTCAGTCAAAGGTTATTTACTTAAAGATGATATTGCCTATATTCGTATCGCTAGTTTTCAAAAACCAAGCGCGAATTTATTGAAAAAAACCCTTAATGATTTGGCTGACAAAAATAAAGGCAGTTTAAAATCACTTATTTTAGATTTGCGCAACAATCCAGGAGGTATGTTAGAGAGCGCAGTTAATATTTCTGACATGTTTCTTGATGACGCGGGTTTGATTGTCTATACCAAGGGCAAACTTAAAAGTGGCAGCAACAAGTTTTCTGCCACACTAGGGGATATATTAAATGGTGCTCCAATAGTAGTTTTAATCAACAAAGGCTCGGCTTCGGCTTCAGAGATTGTTGCTGGAGCATTACAAGATCACAAACGCGCTATTATTATGGGCAACACCTCATTTGGCAAAGGCTCAGTGCAAACTATTCTCGAACTGAAAGATGGTTACGGTCTTAAAATCACAACAGCAAAATATTACACGCCAAAAGGCAGATCTATACACGATAAAGGTATTGTGCCCGATATTGAGCTAAAAAATATTGATTTGAAAAATGAGAAAAAAAAGAAAACAGCAGATACTGACAAAAGCGATTCAAATAAGCGTTTAAAGGCTGAAAACCCTACTGAATTATCTTCTGAAGAAATTTTAGACGCACAAGAAAAAAACAAAGCACAGGCTGATAAAAAAATGCTTGAAAGACTTGAAAAAGATTATTTTGTGCACGAAGCGCGCAACCTGCTCAAGGCACTTATGATTTTAGAAAAATAATTGCCATTTTTTAATTGCAAAGCTAAAAACCCAAAGGCGATAATCACCAAACAACAAATAACTATAGTAAATTTAAATAACACCAAAATCTGTCAATAAACATTTTGGCAATTTATAACTTAAGAAGAAACAGATAACTAAAAAAGTTGGTGTGACATTATTATAGAGGCTACCAACACACTTTACGATATTAAACATTGCCTCTAATATTTAAAATAAAAATAATCGAAAAAATGTTAATAAATATTGTTTGATGCCCATTGGCAAAATAAATTTTTTTGCTTTTTCTAATCGTTTTTACCTAACAACACGCTTTTGTTAAAGTTAAAAAGGCAATAATGTCTACGGACATTATTAGGTTTACACTTTAAACTTAAATAAGCATTAAATAACGTATTCAAGCACGCTAATTAATCAATTAATCCGTTGCGACTGAAAGTAAAAGTTTTAAGAGATTCCCATCTGTTTGGTCCAAACAAAGCACCGCCAGTATCGCCATGTGCCCAAATATAAAAAGCCCTGCCGACAATATATTCTTCGGGTACAAAACCCCAAAAACGACTATCACTACTATGGTTTCGATTGTCTCCCATCACAAAATAATGCCCTTCAGGAACAACCAAACTTACGCCCCGAGAGTTCATATAAGGATGTAGCAAAATATCATGCGGTCTATCATCTAATAACTCGCGGTAATGTCTATGTCCAGTCATTTTAATACCCTTTTCAAATCCCACATAAGTGCCAATTCTTTGGTATTCAACCGTCTTACCATTCACCGTAAGCGCATCATTCATATATTCAATTCTATCACCTGGAAGTCCAATTACACGCTTGATAAAATCTGCACCTTCATAAGGCTTTTGTCGTTCATAATTAGGGTATCTAAATACCACAACATCGCCACGCTGTGGGTCGCCAATATTGAACAACTCAGTATTTGAAAATGGCAAATGAAGCCCATAAGAAATTTTATCCACTAACAAAAAATCATAAGTTAAAAACGTTGGCATCATAGAATTTGATGGAATTCTAAAGGGTTCTGCAATAAAACTTCTAAATAAAAAAACCAATAACAATACTGGATATAAATCTGCTGCTAGTTGTACAATTTTAGGGCGATTTGCATATTTTTCTGATTTGTTAAATTTTAAGAAACATACAAAATACAACCATCTGCTGAATAAATTTTTCTTTGGTTGCAAATTTGTTTGTGTAACGCCTACAAAAAAATAGTCAAGTAGCACAATAACAAATGCCGAGACTACAAACAATGCTAAAAAAGCAGAAACATCCCAAGCAAAAAACGGTTCGGCATTTTTAATAGTCATAATAAAAAAGAAAATTAACAAGGTCGTTATTATATAACATCGCTTTTATCGTCATTAGTCCATTTTCAAGCTTAAAACGCAACCTTTTATCCATAAAACAAATAGTTAATATCAAAAAAAATTATTCTTAATCGCTAATTTTTACAAATGACACTAATACTAACGCCAGTTAGATGTGTTTGTAAATTGATAGATGGATAAAATGGATAAAAAAGTTTAGTGTTTTAGTGATTATTTTTTATTTTGCGATGACATTAGAAAGTCACCGCCAATTTTTAGTCTTATTGAATTTTTTTTATTTGGTTAAACTTGCGTGCCTCCCACAGTTAATTCATCAACCTTAAGGCTTGGTTGTCCAACCCCAACAGGCACACTTTGCCCATCTTTGCCACAAATACCCACCCCTTCATCGAGTTTTAAATCATTTGCCACCATAGAGATTTTTTTCAGCACTTCGTCTCCAGAACCAATGAGAGTTGCGCCTTTAATAGGTGTGGTGATTTTGCCATTTTTTACTAAATAAGACTCATTTGCCGAAAAAACAAATTTTCCAGAAGTAATATCAACTTGTCCGCCATCAAAATTTACGGCGTAGATACCATTGTCAACTGATGCAATCATGGCATCTAAAGTATCCTTACCATTTAGCATATAGGTATTGGTCATTCGTGGCATAGGGATATGTGCATAAGATTCACGCCGTCCATTGCCAGTCGATTCAAGCCCCATTAATCTTGCATTCGTTTTGTCAAACATATAATTTTTTAGAATACCGTTTTCAATCAAAATATTATTTTGTGTTGGTGTTCCTTCATCATCAATAGTTAAAGAACCACGACGATTAGCTAAAGTGCCATTATCAACAATATTACATTTTTCACTAGCAATTTGTTCACCAATTTTATTAGTGAAAACAGAGGTTCCTTTGCGATTAAAGTCCCCTTCTAAACCATGCCCAATTGCTTCATGCAACAACACACCCGGCCATCCTGCACCCAAAATTACGGGAAGTTTTCCAGCAGGCGCATCTTTTGATTCAAGTGCAACTAGTGCCTGACGAATAGCCTCTTTAGTATAAACTTCGGCAAGATTTTGCGTAATGAGATTTTGATAATCATAACGACCACCACCACCATTCGAAGCCGATTCTATTCTACCTTTGTGCTCGACAATCACACTAACATTAATGCGCACCATTGGGCGATAATCTTTTTGATAAACGCCATCTGTTGAGACAATTAAAACTTCAGTATAAGCACCTGATAACGAGGCACTGACTTGTTGGACTTTCGGCTCTTTTCTAGCAATATTATCGATATTTTTTAGCAAAGCAACTTTTTCTTCAGAAGTTAAACTGTCCAATGGATTTGAATTACTATATCGAGCCACACAAGGAATAGTCCAAAAGTTTTGAATTTTCTGCACTTCTTGATGCTTAGAAATGCCTTTAGCAAAGTTAATCGCTTTTTGAATAGCGGCAATATTTAACTCGTCTGAATACGCAAAACCCGTTTGCTCTGCCTTTACCGCACGAGCACCAACCCCATGGCTGATATTGTAAGCACCAGATTTAACAATACCATCTTCTAAGAACCAAGATTCGGCGAGAGAATGTTGAAAATACAAATCTGCATAATCAGTGCCTTTAACAAATAAATCTGAAAGTAATTCTTTGATTTTAGTTTGATTTATATGCTTGTCAGTAAGTAGTTGTTCAATCATTGTTTTTTGGTGATTTAATATATTAACTTATAAACTAAATTGTGATTCCAAATAGGCATAATCCTGTGATTCTGTTTTTATGTGAAATTATAAACTGATTCATTCATTTGCTACTATGTATAACAACAGGCTATTGGATATTTGCAAAACTAAAAAATTTATCATTGAGCCTAAATCTTGCAAAAACACTCAATAAAAATTTATGCTGTAGCCTGTTAATTTTGCAACAATTTTTAAAAAATATGAAAACTAGAAATATTAGTGTATATCTTTAATAATTGCTTTTAATATTCTTTAAGTGATAACTATAGCGAATTTTGTTAGAGTTTTTTCTCAATATGTCCCAACCAACACTTTATGCTTATTTGGTTATTTTTCAACTCAAGAAGTGCACATATCTATAAATAAACTTCTAACAGATTCGCCAATAAAAACTTGGTTTTTTGCCATTTGTTATTGTGCCGTTTATGATTGCTAGAGCGTGGGAACTTAACAATTAGATTTACAAGGTTATCAAATATTGTCTTTATCTTTTTTTAATAAATCATTAGTATCAATTTTTTCAGACTGGGGGTGGTTCTTATCGTTATCTACATTATCAACTTTTTTTGTGGTTTTAATTTTTTTTCTACCTAAGGCTTTTTGAACCCATCTTTTGGCATTTTCTGCATCATGCTTTGTTTTTTCAACATTGTATTTTTCATCAGCATCCACATCATCTTTTAACAACCCCATACTAATTGCAGTGCTACGACAGGAATGCTCTCCTGCAGAAAGCATGCCTAATGGAATGACAATTAAGGTCAAAACTGTTGAAACTAACACACCAAATAACAAAGAAATCGCCATACCTTGAAATATTGGATCAGACAAAATCACACTCGAACCCCCTACTAAGGCAAAAGCAGTAATCATAATAGGTCTAGTTCTTGAGGAACAAGAATCAACTACTGCATCAAAAAATGGCACGCCTTTAGCATATTCTTGCACAGTGAAATCCACTAAAAGAATAGAATTGCGCACAATAATACCCGCTAAGGCAATCCAACCAATCATTGAAGTAGCGGTAAACTCTGCATTCAATAGCCAATGCCCAGGCACAATTCCAAGTAATGTCAATGGAATCGGAACCATAATAATTGCGGGCAAAATAAAGTTACCAAATTGCCAAACGACCAACATATAAATAATCACTAAAGCCACAGCGAATGCTGCCCCCATATCGCGGAAAGTCTCATAAGTAATTGTCCATTCGCCAGACCATTGGAAGCCTGGAACACTTTGATCTTCTGGCGGACCTAAATATTCGCCTTGTAATTGTTCACCGTCAACAGTTTGGTAGTCTAATAGCAAATCATCAACGCTAAACATTGCATAAATTGGTGCACTCAAGCGCCCTATAGGCTCGCCCAAAACATACTCAACATCTGCCAAATCCTTGTGGAAAATTAAATCATCTTGTTTTTTATAAACAAAATTACCTAACTCAGAAATAGGCACCATGCCCCCATGTTCTGAAGGCACAGGAAGCTGCATTAAATAAGATAGTTGCGAGCGTTTAGACAACGGCACCTTGATACAAACACGCGAAGGCTCAAGTGCATTTTTAAGGCGAATCGTAGTTATATTAAAACTACTCATCGCCATTGCTAGTGTTTCTTTAATGGTTCGCACACTAACACCAAAACGTGACGCTTTTGCTGTATCTACTTGAAAATTAATCACTGGATACTCATCACGCATCAAATTATCAATATCTGTCATTGCGCCTGAATCTTTAAACACCTTAGTTAAATCATTTGTTAGTTTGCGACGTGTTTGTTTATCAGGACCATATACCTCTGCAACAACTGGGCGCAACACTGGCGGACCCGGTGGCATTTCAACCACAGCATAATTAGCACCAGCATCTAGTGCCACTTGTTTGATTAATTGTCGTGCCTCAAGTGAAATTTCATGACTTGGGCGCTCGCGTTTGTCTTTGTCTAGCAATTCAATTTGCAATTCACCTTCTGAAGATCTTTGTCTTAGATAAGAATGTCTAACCAAACCGTTAAAATCAAATGGCTTGGCAGTGCCTGCATAAGTTTGAATGGACACCACTTCGGGAATTTTGCGCAATATTTGTGCCATTTTATGTAGTGTCGATGCAGTATCCACCAACACGCTACCATCGGGCATATCAAGCGATACGCTAAACTCTGATTTATTATCTAATGGCAACATTTTGACCGGTACTGCTGTGGTGTAGAACATTGCCATTGACAAAAAGAACGTTATCACCAAGCTAATCAAAAACCCCATTCCGAAAACTTTAGAATTAATTAGTTTAGAAATAGTTGAATTAAAAAATTTATGTAATACTTTGCTTTCTCTTTCCCCCTTATTGTGCATTTTATGCAACACATTAATAGGTGGCACAATTTTCATCACAAAATAAGGTGTAAACACAAACGCTGCAAACAACGAAAACATCATCGCTACCGAACCTAATACTGGGATTGGCGCCATGTAAGGTCCCATCATGCCGCTTACTGCCGCCATCGGAACCAAAGCTGCAACCACGGTAAACGTTGCTAAAATCGTCGGGTTTCCTACCTCACGCACTGCATCAATTGCGGTTGCAATAGTGATTTTGTTGTCAATTAACCAGCGCCTGTAAATATTTTCGGTAACAACAATTGCATCATCTACTAAAATGCCAATAGAGAAAATTAACGCAAATAAACTTACTCTATCAATCGTCATACCTAAAATCCAAGCAGAAAAAATAGTCATTAACAACACAACTGGAATTACCAGTGTTACCACGATTGCAGGACGAATGCTTAGTGCAAACCAAACCAATAAAGTTACAGCACCTGTGGCAATAAAGAGTTTTTTAATTAAAGCATTAACTTTGTCTTTAGCAGATTTGCCGTAATTTCTGCTAACACTAACTTCAACATTATCTGGAATAAGTCGTCCTTTTAATTCTTCAACTTTAGCCAAAATATCATTAGCAACCTTGATACCATTGGTGCCAAACTTTTTCGCAATAGCAATGGTTACTGCTTGTTCCCCTGTTGCCACATTCTTGCCTTGATGAGCAACACCCGTATAATGACTAACCATATGGTGCGCTTCTTCTGGTGCATAATACACATTTGCAATATCGCGCACATACACAGGTTTTCCGTCATTAACAGCAACTACTAAGTTTTCAATATCCTCAACCTTTTTAAAAAAATCACCTGAATAGACTTCCATTTTGTAGCCATTTAACTCAATATTGCCTGCATGTGCACTAACATTTGCATTACCAATCGTATTAGCAATTTGTTGAATAGAGATACCATAACCCGCTAAACGACCAGGAAAAATATCAATATGAAAAATCTCTTTACGCCCGCCAACAACGAAACCATTATTAGTATCTTTTACTTTTTCAAGTTGTTGTAATAACTCTAAGCCTAGCGAGCGCAGTTGTCCATCGTCAAGGGATTTTGACCATAAGGTAAGATTGATAATCGGCACATCATCAATTTCTTTAGGTTTAACCAAAGGTTTGCTAACACCTGGCGGCATAAAATCAAGATTTGACAACATTTTATCGCGCACCTTAATGATAGCGTTTGCCATTTCTTGTCCAACATCAAACTCAACCGTAATAATGCCTTGCCCTTTATCGCTAACCGAATAAACATGCTTGACACCTAAAATATTAGACATAAGACGCTCTAACGGTTTAACTATGATATTAGATACCTCTTCTGATGATGCACCCGGATATTCAACAAAAATATCAATTAACGGCACAGAAATTTGTGGGTCCTCTTGTCGTGGCGTAGAAATAAGCCCTATAATTCCAGCACCTAGCATTGCAATAAATAAAATCATAGACAATGGCGAGGTAATAAAAGCTTTGGTTAGTTTTCCAGCAACCCCTAGATTGTAATCCTTGACATCGTCCACGATAATGTCTTTATCCATATTCTCATCTTTAGAGTGATTGTGCTCTTTCATCTTATCAGGGTTTATCGTTTTGTTTAATGACTAAATAAATAACAAAGGCTTGATCATGCGTTAGATTTTGATTCCTGAAATCATCATAATATCTGGATTAGTGATAATTTTTTCACCAATCCTTAAACCAGATAACACGCTTTTTTGATGACCGCTGACTGTTTCGCCAAGACGCACAAACCTCAACTCAGTTTTGTTGGTTTTTGGATTCACAACAAACACACTTGGTAAACTAGAACGCCATACAATTGCAGTTTCTGGGATAACTGGCGTTAATAAGCCCGAATCCATTTCAAAAATTTCAACCTCTGCATAAGCACCTGCTAAAACTGGTGAATTTTTGGGCAAATCAAACTTCACCTTAACACTATGTTTATTGTCATCAGCAATTGGGTAAATTTGTGAAAGCTTAGCGTTAACCACCACATTTGCCATATCTAACTTAATACGATACTTTTTGCCGAGTCTTAAACTGGTTATCAGACGATAAGGCACATTAACCTCAACTTGCAATTTCTTAATATTAGCAAACTTCATCAACACTTGTCCAGGTTGGACAACATCACCTTGATCAACATTTTTAACTACAATAACCCCATCAAAAGGCGCAACAATATTAGCATCTTTTAAACGCTCTTCTACTTGCTTAAGCTTTAGTTGAGCTTGCTTGAGTTTATTTTTTGCTTGTTGGTAACTGGTATAGCGCGAAGTCCGATTAGCAAATTTATCAAAATCAGGGTCGCCTCTTCCTGATATTCTTACCATTGGGTCTGTGAACACCGAAAACAAACCCGGAATATTGCCAAACATAGGGTTTGAATTTGGAGAGACAATGGATTGAGAATATTGCACGCCTGCATTTCTTAATGCCTCTTTAGCAGAGGAAATCTCCGCATGAACTGCATCTTTTTGCGCTTGAATAGACTCTTGCTCAAGAACTATTAAAGATGAACCTTGTCTAAACATATCGCCCTCTTTGCCATTGATAGTTAGCACATCGCCCGAAACTTGCGCTGATAAACTTACCTCTGCAGAAGAGACAACCTTGCCCCCTAAAAGTGCCCTTCTATTAAGCGATAACCCAAATATTTTTTTGATGTTATAAGTTGAATGTAGGTTATCCGATTTATTAACATTTTGATTAGCCTCTTGCGCCGAGACAAAAAAAGATAACGTTAAAATTAATATAGTTAAAAAAACAGTTGATAATTTCATAGGTTAATTTTTGTATTGGAGTAGTTTTATAATCCGTAGGTCTCTTTTAATTCTACAGTATTTGACGTGTTTTTTATCAAAAACTTTAATTTGACATATTAATTGTTTTATCTAGGTGCTTGCTTTTATAATTGAAATTTTTATACACTTTATAATAATTGATGCTTGCATTTACCCCTGGTGAACCCGCTGGAATTGGTCCCGATTTGGCGGTTATCTATGCTCAAAAAAAATCTAGGAAAAATTTATTGGTTTTTGCTGACCCTGATGTATTGCGATGTCGGGCTAAATGCCTTAATTTGAACCTTAAAATCAGCGAAACGGAAACTATTTCTAGTGCCCAAACTTTGTGCGTTTATCCTGTCAAAACAGCCAATAGAGTTATTGCAGGAAAGCTTGATAAAAACAATGCTAAGTACGTTTTAAAAACGCTAGATTTAGCCGTCCAACATTGTCTTAATAACAACACTCAAGCGCTTATAACTGGTCCTTTACACAAAGGCGTTATTAATCAATCAGGTATTTATCCTAATTTTAGCGGGCATACTGAATATTTAGCACAGCGTTGCGGTGTTGATAAAACAGTTATGATGTTAGCAACCAAAGGGCTACGCGTTGCATTAGCAACAACACACCTGCCACTAAGTCAAGTGGCAAAAAATATACAAGCCGAATCTTTAGAGGCAACTCTAAGGATTATTGATGATTTTTTGCAAAATTACGGCATAAAAAACCCAAAAATTGTTGTCTGTGGACTCAACCCTCATGCGGGAGAAAATGGATATCTAGGATCAGAAGAAATTGAAATTATCAACCCCTTGATTAAAAAACTCAACGCACAAGGACTCAACCTTGTTGGCAGCGTGCCAGCAGATAGCGCTTTTACCCCCGATGCACTCAAAAATGTAGATTGTGTTTTAAGCATGTATCATGATCAAGGTTTGCCCGTGTTAAAGGCATTAGGTTTTAAAAAATCAGTCAATATAACACTGGGCTTGCCTTTTATTCGAACCTCGGTTGATCACGGAACAGCACTTCATCTCGCTGGCACAGGTAAGATTAGTCTAGGAAGCTTTGACACAGCATTAAAAACCACACAAAGTTTGTTATGAATCAACACAAAGCCAAAAAGCATTTTGGGCAAAATTTTTTAATTGACAACAAAATTATCGAACGTATTGTTGCTACTATTGCACCAAAATATAATGAAAACTTTCTTGAAATTGGTCCCGGTAAAGGTGCAATAACCTTGCCTATACTTGAATATGTCAAGCAATTAAATGTTGTTGAAATTGATAAAGATTTGATTGATACACTAAAAAACTTCAATAAAAACAATCTTGCTATTTACCATGCTGATGTGCTTAAATTTGATTTAAGCGCCCTGCCAATACCGATTCGCATTATCGGCAATCTACCCTACAATATCTCATCACCTTTGCTTTTTCATTTGCTTAAAAATAAAAATAAAGTTATAGACATGACATTTATGCTGCAAAAAGAAGTGGCAGAAAGAATCATAGCCAAAAATGGTTCAAAAACTTATGGGCGCATAAGCGTGATGATGCAAGCTTTTTTTGAAGTTGAACTAATTTTTATCGTGCCACCCGAATCTTTTAAGCCGATGCCTAAGATAGATTCTGCTATTACTTACTTTAAACCTTT
>CALFDA010000110.1 GCA_937950605.1 uncultured PS1 clade bacterium
CAAAGATTTAACGCTAAAAACCCATGTTAAAGTAGGTTTAGCACAAGGTTATAATGGCAAGGAATTACCGTTTTTTGAGCGCTACTATGGCGGTGGTAGTTCTTCTATTCGTGGTTTTGAATTTAATTCCATCGGTCCAAAATACGCAAATGGCAACACTAAAGGCGGTGGATTTTCATTATTGACAGGTATCTCTGTTATTTCACCACTCACTTTTTTAAAAGACAGTGAAAATATGCGTATGAGTACATTTATTGATGCGGGAGGTATTAGTGAAAAAATTTCTAGTTTTGAAAATGATGATTTTCGTTCCTCTGTTGGTGTTGCATTTGCATGGTTGACACCTATTGGTCCGCTAGGTGCTTATGCGGCTCATCCAATTGTAAAAAAGACAGGAGACAAAACCAACACATTTGAGTTGACTGTTGGCACAAAATTCTAAACTGTCACTTTTACAATGTATACATTAGGAAATATCGCTAATATTATTGATGCCGAACTCATTGGCGATGCCACAACAAAAATTAGCGGTTTAGCTTCTATCGACAAGGCACAAAAGGCTCAGCTTAGTTATGTTGCAAGTGATAAACATAAACCAGATTTAATGCGCTCAAATGCTGGGGCAGTTATCATAACCAAAAGTTTAATAGCTGATTGCCCTACTAATGCGCTTGTGGTCGAAAATGTTTATTTGGCTTTTGCCAAAATTACGCATTATTTTAAACAACCAGCAATTCAAATTGGTGGTATTCACCCTGACGCAAAAATAAACAGTGAAAATATTGCTAATAATTGCACCATAGCTAAGCAAGTTGTTATTGGCAAAAATTGCACCATAAGTGCAAACACCGTTATTGAGCAAAATGTTGTGATAGGTGATAACGCGCTAATACAACCTAATGTTACTATCTTGCAAGGCTGCACGATTGGCAATAATGTGGTTATCTCTGCTGGCGCGGTCATTGGTTCAGAAGGGTTTGGCAACGCCTTAGACAGCAAAGGTCATTGGCACACAATCGCACATCTAGGTAACGTAATTATTGGCAATGACGTTACAATTGGGGCAAACACAGTTATTGATAGAGGCACGCTAGATGATACACAGGTGTGTGATGGGGTGCGTCTTGATAACTTGGTGCATATCGCCCACAACGTTATCTTAGGCAAGGATAGTGCTATTGCCGCTGGAGTTACTATTGGTGGTAGTGCAACATTAGGCGAGCGTTGTCAAATTGGCGGAGGCGCAGTTATTGCTAGCCACATGTATTTGTCTGATGATACAATCGTAACGGGTTCAAGCACAGTAGATAAAAACCTAAACAAGGGGCACTACACAGGTTTTACTTCTATTTCTTTGCATTCAGATTGGAAAAGGAATCAAATGTGGTTATTAAAACTTAATAAAATCGCCCGATATTTAAATATCAAACTAAAAAATTTAGTGTCTAAACAATAACCCTGATATATTAACACCTGCATGACAATAACAAAAAATAAGCACTGCAATAGTGATCATGCTTCAAAATAAGATATTTATCAATAATAAAGTGTTTTTTAGTTGGATTTAATAGTTTAATAACTAGGCAAATTCTATAATCTAGCAATCTATATAGCAACGCCATTAACAAGATTTTAGAAGTGTTGCCTATGAGCGAATGACTACAGAAAATATAAACATTGGCAGTATTAGCCATTCTAATGCTGGGTATAATGGGTCGTGCCTCTTGCTTCTACAAGGCATTTTAGAAGAAAACGCGTTTGCTTGAGCAACGCTCATAATTGATGGCATTAATGATTGTGTCATCTAGGCTTATACCGAAATAAGATTAAATAAGTTTAAAATAATATGAGAGCAAAAAATCTATAAAATCAAGAAAACAGTGCAAACCCAAACTACTATATTATCAAAATATCTTTCACTTTACAAAGTCTAGCATTTTGCCTGTTACTTACTAATACAAAGGTCTCATTATGGAAATGAATATTCAAGAAGTTAAGAACTATCTGCCACACCGCTACCCTTTTCTGCTTATTGACAGGGTATTAAAAATAGAGGTTGGACAATCTATCATTGCGGTTAAAAATGTTTCATTTAATGAGCCACAATTCACTGGACACTTTCCCAAACAACCAATTATGCCAGGGGTTTTAATTATTGAAGCTATGGCGCAAGCCACAGGAATATTAGCCTTTAAATCTGAAGTGGGCAAGCCTATAGAAGGGCAAATTTATATGTTGGTTGGTGTTGATAAAGTGCGTTTTAAGCGTGTAGTTGAACCTGGCGACCAATTACAAATAAAAGCAACGATTCTAACTGTTAAACGCGGTATTTGGAAGTTTCAATGTGAAGCACTTGTTGGCGGCAAAGTCGTTACTACTGCCGAATTGATGTGTACACAGAAAAACAGCCAATTAGCAAGTAATACATGAAAATTCTTAACAATGCCAACTCTCGCCTTTGCAAAGCATTTTGTGCAAAGTTAGTTATTCGTATCTCAAACAAAATAACATCAGTGATAAAAATTTGGCTAGAATTAACAGGGCAAACTTTTTTCATGTTCGCTCAGGTTAGATTCTAAAGGAGATAGTTATGGCAATACATAAAACTGCCGTTATTGACCCTAGTGCAAAGATTCACAAAAATGCTGAAATATGTGCTTATGCTGTCATTGGTGCAAATGTAGAAATTGATGCAGGAACCATTGTGGGGTCGCACGCCATGATACAAGGCCCAACCAAAATTGGAAAAAACAATCACATTTATTCGTTCGCCTATATTGGTGGTGACCCTCAAGATATAACTTATGAAACTGGGCAAGAATCTAGTTTAGTGATTGGCAATGACAATCAAATTCGTGAATTTTGCACTATTAATCGTGGCACAGAAAAAGAATATTCTATTACTCGTATAGGCTCTAATAACCTATTGATGGCGTATGTACACATTGCCCATGATTGTCAAATTGGTGACCATGTTATCATGTCAAACAATGCATCTTTAGCGGGGCATGTACGCATACAAGATTGGGCAATTCTTGGAGGCTTTACCTTGGTTAAACAATTTTGTATGATTGGTATGCATACCTATATTGGTATGGGTTGCCAAATTAACAAAGACATTCCTGCTTATATGGTGGCATCAGGCGTGCAAACACGCGTGCGTAGTATCAACGCCGAGGGCATGCGCAGACGTGGCTTTTCTAAAAATGCGATTGCTGCCATAAAACGTGCATTTAAAGTGGTTTATCGTAGTTCTGGGCTATTAGACCAATCGCTTAAAAAACTAGAAGAAAGTGAATCTGATCATAATGAAGTTATGCAATTCGTAAGATGTATACGCGGTTCTAAAATCGGCATTATGCGTGGTCCTAACGAGGAATAAAATAAGCCCTCGGTCAAAATATGGACAAATCTTTTTTAAAGTCTAGCAGTATTGTTGCTGTGATGACTTTTTTATCACGCATATTAGGTTTAGTACGTGATTATTTTATAGCACGCTATTTTGGTGTAAATGGTTTAACAGATGCTTTCTTAGTTGCTTTCAAAATCCCCAACTTTTTGAGGCGACTATTTGGTGAAGGCGCATTTTCTCAAGCTTTTGTACCCATTTTAGCTAACGCTAAAACCAAACAGAATGAGGTTGAAGTACAAAACATCATCAACCATATTGGTACCAAATTATTAATTGTTTTAATTATTATTACTACAGTTGTTATGATCATTGCCCCTGCAATCATTTTTATCTTTGCTTGGGGTTTTTATTTTGATGAAGATCTTACAAAATTTAACCTAGCATCTGATATGTTACGCATCACCTTTCCTTACTTGTTGCTTATCTCATTAACCGCTTTTGCGGGTAGTATTCTAAACACTTATAATAAATTTGCTGTACCCGCTTTCACGCCAGTATTGTTAAATATTTCAATGATTTTATCCGCGGTTTATTTGTCAGAGCACCTAGAAACACCTATTATGGCACTGGCTTGGGGGGTTTTAATAGGCGGTATTTTGCAATTAATATTTCAAATTCCCTTTTTGCTTAAAATAAAAAAAATGCCACAGTTAGCACGAGGCAAACATAAAGCAACAAAAATACTAAAAAAACGATTGTTACCAGCTTTATTTGGCGTTTCAATATCACAAATTAACTTATTAGTTGATACCATGGTTGCCACTTTATTGGTGAGTGGTAGCGTTTCTTGGCTATATTATTCTAACAGGTTGTTAGAATTACCTTTGGCACTCATTGGTATTGCTCTAGCAACAGTTGCTTTAGCAAAATTAAGCGAACATTTTGCCAACAAAGATCAACATCGTTTTATCCATGCCATTAATTATGCGCTTAAAATCGCTCTAATTTTTGGTGTGCCAGCCTGTATGGGGCTTGTATTGCTAGCACAACCTTTGATAATCACCCTATTTCAATATGGAGAATTTAATGCCTTTTCTGCCCACCAATCTGCACTGAGTCTTATGGCTTATGGCACAGGTTTAGTGGCTTTTATTATGGTAAAAGTATTAGCCTCTGTTTTTCTATCCAGAGGGGACACTAAAACACCTGTTAAAGTTGGCGCAATAGTGATGATAATCAATATATTTTTAAATTTTATATTTGCTTATTATTACGCGCACATAGGTTTGGCCTTAGCTACTTCTTTGTCGGCTTTTATTAACGCATATTTACTTTATTACCATCTAAAACAACGCAATATTTTTACATTTTCCCAAGATTTTCTACAAATGTTTTTTAAAATTTTGTTAGCAACCATTATAATGGGAGTTTTTATTTTAAATTTTAATCAAGATATTGAATATTATTTAAACGCCAATGCATGGCACAGAGGCTTAGCAATCACTGGCATTATTAGCACTTCAATTATTATTTATTTTGTAAGTTTAAGATTTTTGGGAATCAGGGCAAAACATCTATGAACACTGTCCAATGCGTAAAATTAAATAAAACCCTTGAAGCCTTAGAACGCGCGCCCTATCCGGGTGAATTAGGACAACGCATTTTGGCTAATGTCTCTAAACAAGCTTGGCAACAGTGGTTAGAGCATCAAACCATGTTAATCAATGAAAATAATCTTAGTATGCTTGATGAAAATGCACAAAAATACCTTAAAGAGCAAATGGAAAAATTTTTCTTCTCAAAAGAAGGTGCAGACCAAATACAAGGCTACAATCCTCTATCATAATGGCTAACTTATTTGTCATATCTGCCCCTTCTGGTTGTGGGAAAACCTCTTTGGTTAAAGCACTCGTTGAAAAAACCCATAATCTTTGCGTTTCAATATCACATACCACGCGTAAACCACGGTCTGGCGAAGTACACGGAAAAAACTATTTTTTTGTCTCTAAAAAAGAATTTGACCAGATTAACAATGATAATGGCTTTATTGAATCAGCACAGGTATTTGATAATTATTATGGTAGTGCTAAACAAACCGTCAAGGATTTATTGGCAAGTGCTCAAGATGTTATTTTAGAGATTGACTGGCAAGGTGCTAGACAGGTTAAAAAAAGTTTTTCACAGGCTGTTGGTATTTTTATTCTCCCCCCTTCTATTGAAACACTGAAAGATCGTTTAACCGACAGGGGGCAAGACAGTCCAACCATTGTTAATCGCAGAATGCAAGACGCTGTGAGTGAAATGCAGCATTATGATGAGTTTGATTATCTGGTTATTAATGATAATTTTAATATGGCACTAGATGATTTATCTGCTATCATTCATGCACAACGTTTAAATACTATCCAACAAAGCAAAAAGTATCAGTCCATACTCAAAACTCTCATCAGACAATAGATAAATGCAATATGGTATAATTCTAGTCTTTTTTATCGCTATATTTTATCTATGATTCGAGATTTCGCGTTGCCAGTTATTCAAGCACAAAATATTAGTGTTCAAAAATATCCCCCCATCTTATCAGAACAAGAGGAATATAATTTGGCAGTTGAATTATATGAAAATCACAATTTAAATGCCGCTAGGAAACTGGTGTTATCACACATGCGTTTTGTTGCTTTTATTGCACATAGTTATAAAGGCTATGGCTTAGAGCAAGCAGACTTAATTCAAGAAGGCACTATTGGCTTAATGAAGGCTGTTAAAAAATTTAATCCTTATAAAAATATACGCCTTGCCTCTTATGCTGTTTATTGGATTCGCGCAGAAATCCATGAGTTTATTTTTAAAAACTGGAAAATTGTCAAGGTTGCCACAACTAAAGCACAACGTAAATTATTTTTCAAACTTAAAAAAGCCAAAGCAAATGTTTATCAATCACTCAATAAAAAACAAGCAAAAGAAATTGCTGATGAACTAGGCGTGCGCCCTAAAGATGTGTTAGAAATGGAATCACGCTTGCAATTCAATGATGTTGGATTTGAAATGACTGACAACGAAGATAACACAGCACCAGAACGTTATCTAACCGACAATAACACACAAACTCCCGAACAATTATTAATTGTTGATGATACAAAAAAACACCAGCAACAAAGGCTTTACCAAGCTCTATCTTCGCTTGATAAAAGGAGTTTGGATATTTTGCAATCCAGATACTTGAAAGAAGAAAAAACGACCCTACATACTCTAGCGAACAAGTATGGCATCTCTGCAGAGAGGATTCGCCAGCTTGAAAACAAGGCGATGCAACAACTAAAAAGTTCTTTAAAACAGGTTTAGTAGCACCGCCCTACTTTTAAAAAATTTTAAAAATAAACAACAGGAGTAAAAATGAATATTCGACCCCTAAATGATCGTGTAATTGTGCGCAGAGTAGAAGAAGAAAAAACTACTGCAAGTGGCATTATTATTCCCGACTCAGCAACAGAAAAACCTTTGGAAGGTGTTGTTATAGCGGCAGGTAATGGTAAAAAAAATGACAATGGCGATAATATCGCTTTAGATGTTAAAGTTGGTGATAAAGTTTTATTTACTCAGTTTGCTGGTAGTGAAATTAAGGTAGAGGGCGAAACTTTGTTAGTGATGAATGAAAGTGATATTGTTGCGGTAATTGAATAAAGGAGGTTAAAAAATGTCAGCAAAAGATATTAAATTTGGCTCAGAAGCCAGAAATGCAATGTTAAACGGTGTTAATGTATTGGCCGATGCAGTAAAAGTAACATTAGGACCTAAAGGCAGAAATGTGGTTTTGGACAAAACTTATGGCGGTCCGTCTATTACTAAAGATGGCGTTTCAGTTGCCCAAGAAATTGAATTAGAAAATAAATTCGAAAATATGGGTGCGCAAATGGTGAAAGAAGTCGCATCCAAAACTAATGATATTGCAGGTGATGGCACAACAACTGCAACTGTGTTAGCACAAGCTTTAATTACTGAAGGCGTAAAATCTGTTGCCGCAGGTATGAATCCCATGGATTTGAAACGTGGCATAGACAAGGCAACAGAAGCCGCTGTTGGAGCCTTGCGCAAATTATCGCAACCTTGTGACGACAACAGTGCTATCGCTCAAGTGGGTACTATTTCTGCAAACTCTGATACTTCTGTTGGCGATATTATCGCTCAAGCAATGGAACAAGTTGGTAAATCTGGTGTAATCACGGTTGAAGAAGGTTCTGGTTTTGACAATGAGTTAGAAGTTGTTGAAGGTATGCAGTTTGACCGTGGCTATTTATCGCCTTATTTTGTCAATAATCAAGATGCAATGACTGCTGAATTAGATAATCCTTATATTTTGTTGCACGATGCAAAAATCTCAAATATTCGAGATTTGTTGCCTGCTCTTGAGTTAGTGCAAAAATCTAGCAGACCTGTGTTAATTGTCGCTGAAGATATTGAAGGTGAAGCATTAGCAACTCTGGTGGTTAATAATATGCGCGGTGTTGTTAAAGTGGCTGCAGTTAAAGCACCTGGTTTTGGTGATCGTCGTAAAGCAATTTTACAAGACTTAGCAGTTTTAACTGGTGGTGAAGTTGTCTCTGAGGAAGTTGGTATTTCACTTGAAGGTGTTACAGAGCAACACTTGGGTAGTGCCAAACGTGTTGAAATTAGCAAAGAAGAAACCATTGTTGTTGATGGTGCTGGTGCTAAAGATGCAATTGATGGTCGTATTGCGCAAATAAAAGCGCAAATAGAAACTACAACTTCTGAATATGACCAAGAAAAATTAAATGAGCGCTTGGCAAAGCTTTCTGGGGGTGTTGCTGTCATTAAAGTAGGTGCTGCCACTGAAGTTGAAATGAAAGAAAAGAAAGGTCGCGTTGATGATGCATTGCACGCAACACGTGCCGCTGTAGAAGAAGGTGTTGTACCCGGTGGCGGTGTTGCTTTAGTGCGTTCAATTAGTGCGCTAGAGCGTCTAAAGGGTGATAATCACGACCAAGATATTGGTATCGAGATTGTCAAACGCGCCATGGAAGCACCACTACGCCAAATTGTGTCAAATGGTGGTGGCGAACCTTCTGTCATATTAAACGAGGTTGCTAAGGGCACAGACAATTATGGTTACAATGCCGGTAGTAATGAATATGGCGATATGTTAGAGATGGGCATCTTAGACCCAACTAAAGTAACACGTGCAGCGTTACAACATGCGGCAAGTATTTCTGGCTTGATGATTACCACTGAGGCAATGGTAACTGAGGTTCCTAAATCTGAGTCTAACGCTACACCAGCAACTCCTGATATGAGTGGCATGGGTGGCATGATGTAAAACGACGGCATCTTTTTGCATTTTATGCATTGGTGTTTATTGCCAAAGTGCTGTTGATTGATAGTGAAGCAGAAAGGTTGTTGTGCAATCTTTCTGTTTTTTTGCGTCTGGGTTATTTTGGGTTATATTCCATTTTATTGGTGCTTCACCATCTTTTACCACATTGCCAAATGGATTGCTCCTTGTTATTTTGATTATATTAGCACTGCTTTTTTATTTTTTAAAATTTACCCTATAAAGCGAAAAAATACTTGCGATTTGCTCGCATACAAAAGCCTTTTTACAAGACTTAGTTTGATTTAAATTGAATGTGTGTTGTTTATATTCTTTAAATTTTATTAATCTGATTCTCACATAATTTCTAAATAATGTAACGCCCATAATATAGGTGTAGTTATTATGATAAATTCTCTTGTTATAAGCGCTAAATGTTTTGCTCATAACTTTGTTGACTTAACTCCGTTAAATTTAGAAATTTGAGTAGCACTAAAATATTTGGCAAAATAACATGTTTGATATATTGCTTAAGTTATCATGGCTTTTAATTTTGTAACACTAGTTGCTTGATGCAATAAAAT
This sequence comes from uncultured PS1 clade bacterium, assembly GCA_937950605.1. Lineage (GTDB taxonomy): Bacteria > Pseudomonadota > Gammaproteobacteria > PS1 > Pseudothioglobaceae > Thiodubiliella. Next base: position 9,263 of record CALFDA010000110.1, read on the forward strand.
TACGCTCAATAATCCACATTATAAATATTAGTGTTGCACTGTTTTTCTTAATATACCTAGTCAAAATAATAGCAATGATTAATTTGTAGTGTAAATAAAACAATCAAAAAAATA
>CALFDA010000111.1 GCA_937950605.1 uncultured PS1 clade bacterium
CCACAAACTCATCAAACTGCGAATATTGCCCCTCTCTAGTTTTAAAAAACCTTTCATTGCTTGTTTTGCATTCTTTTGTGGCAAAAGATTTCAATGCTTTGATGATTGTTTTAGCACTCATAGTGCTATAATTTTAACCCATGGATAATCAACAACTACTGAGATATTCGCGTCAAATTCTCCTGCCAGAGGTTGGCGCAGATGGACAACAAGCCTTATTAAATGCAAGCGCGTTATTAATTGGTTTGGGTGGTTTAGGCTCGCCTTGTGCTATGTATTTGGCGGCTAGTGGTATCGGACATCTTGTTATTGCCGATTTTGACCAAGTTCAATTATCCAATTTACAGCGACAAGTTATTCATCATACATCAGACATTGGCAAGGATAAAGTAACATCTGCTAAAGCCAAAATGTTGGCAATTAATCCTAACATCAAAATAACCACACTAACACAAGATTTAAATGCAAATAATATTGATAAATGGGTAGCAATATGCGATGTGGTTTTGGACGGCAGCGATAATTTTGCCACGCGTTTTGCAATTAATCAATCTTGTGTTATGCAACGCACGCCCTTAGTTTCTGCTGCAGTTATTCGTTTTGAAGGGCAACTATCGGTATTTAAAGGTTATAAGCAAAATCAACCTTGTTATCAGTGTCTTTATCCTAGAACTGATAGTAATGATGAAAATTGTGTTGATAATGGTATTTTTGCCCCTGTCGCAGGTGTGCTTGGCACTATGCAAGCGTTGCAAGCACTTAAAGTTATTCTAAATTTAGGCGAGCAACTAACAGGCAAACTGATGTTGTTTGATGCACTAGATTTCAGTTTGCAAAGTATTCGACTTCACAAAGACACACATTGTCCAATCTGTGCAAATGTAGGTTGAAAATTAACAAGCAAAAATAAGGTTGTGTCTAGACTTTTGCAAATATACATAAGCATAAAGCACAGATACATTTGCAAACAAAGAGTATTGTTGTTAATGATTATTTGCATTTTGTTATGGTTATAACTAAGCACAAAACCTTAATCTCATTGCTTGCTTATTGCAACAGCAAAAAAACCTTGATAACTAGAAGTTTTCGGTAAAATTTTTGTTATTTTAACAATTCACCATGTCAAGCCTAGACTCACATGCAACATCTTCATTCCAAAACTTAATATTGAAACTACAGTCATTTTGGGCAACCAAGGGTTGCACCTTGTTACAACCTTTTGATATGGAGATGGGTGCAGGCACTTTTCATCCTGCTACTTTTCTAAGAGCTATTGGTCCAGAGCCTTGGAAAGTGGCATATGTGCAACCTTCTCGGCGTCCAAGCGATGGACGTTATGGCGAAAACCCTAACCGCTTGCAGCATTATTATCAATTTCAAGTGCTATTAAAGCCATCGCCTATCAATATTCAAGACTTGTATTTAGAATCTTTGGGTGAAATTGGTATTGATTTAACCAAGCACGATGTGCGTTTTGTTGAAGATAATTGGGAATCACCAACACTAGGTGCTTGGGGTTTGGGTTGGGAGGTTTGGCTTAATGGCATGGAAGTTTCACAGTTCACTTATTTTCAGCAAGTCGGCGGTCTACCTTGTAAGCCTGTTTCTGGTGAGCTTACTTATGGACTTGAGCGTCTAGCGATGTATTTGCAAGGTCTAGATTCGGTATTTGATTTAGTTTGGACTCCAGGGGTGAGTTATGGCGATGTTTTTCATCAAAATGAAGTTGAGCAATCAAAATATAATTTTGAAATTGCTGATACTGCTGTGTTGTTTAGGCAATTCGATGAAGCGCAGAGCATGCACACAAAACTTATTGAGCAAAAACTATCGTATCCAGCCTATGAGCAAGTAATAAAGGCATCGCATTTGTTTAACTTGCTTGATGCGCGCCATGCCATTAGTGTTACCGATAGAGCACGTTTTATCCGTTGTGTGCGTTTTATGGCGCAACAAGTTGCTAAGAGCTATTACGCCTCACGTGAAGCTCTAGGATTTCCAATGCAATAAAACCATAAAAACGTGAAAATATTCTCTAAGGGATATAACAAATTGCTTGACCTAACGCAAAGCAAGTGGGCGGTTTGTTGGTTATTGCTGATAAGTTTTGTTGAGTCTTTTGTGTTGCCTTATCCACCACCCGATATATTACTTGCGCCAATGGCACTTAAAAAGCCACACAAGGCTTATCAATTTGCACTGATGTGCACAATCCTATCAGTATTAGGCGGGGTGGCAGGTTATTTTTTAGGTGCATTGCTAATAGATGTAGTTACCCCGTTACTAATCAAACTAAACTATATTGATAAACTTGAAACAGTGGGGCAGTGGTTTGCACAATATGGACCTTGGATTATCATAACTGCTGGGTTTTCTCCTGTGCCGTATAAAATATTTACTATCGGTGCTGGCATTGCAAATATGGCACTTTTGCCATTTGTTTTAATGTCGCTATTAGCTAGGGGTGTGCGTTTCTTTTTAGTTGTGTTTTTTGTTAAAAAATTTGGCAATGATTGCGATACTTGGATTAAAAAACATATTGATAGACTAGGTTATGTCTTGATTATTGTTATTGTATTTGGATTGTGGTATGGATAAAAACGCCAAACCAGCACGATAGTTGTTTGATTTAATTTTTTATATTGCAAAACCTAGATGTTTTAAGATGATAATATTGCAATGATTTTTGATGCTGATTGCCCAAAACAAGTCTATTTACATTAATTTGAATTTTTTCCATAGATTGATTTTTAATTTCCAACATAGCCCATTGTTATTTTTGAAGCGTTGATATTATAATTTTCGGCATTAAAACCGAGAAACTCAAAAAACCTTTATGCTACAAAATACCAAACAAAGTATTGTATTTTTAATGGGACCTAGTGCTTCGGGCAAAACTGATTTTGCCATTCAGTTAGCTAATAAATTCAAAATAAGCATTATTAGTGTTGATTCTGCACTTATTTACAAAGGCATGGATATTGGTACTGCAAAACCTAATAATGCAATTTTGAAGCAATATCCACATCATTTGCTTGATATTTGTAAACCAGAAGAATCTTATTCAGTTTTTGATTTCATTCGCGATGCCAAACAACAAATTGAACTTGCTTTTAAAGAGGGCAGAATTCCAGTTTTAGTTGGTGGAACTTGTTTTTATTTTCATGCGCTTGAACATGGGCTTTCGAATTTGCCAAAATCTAGCCAATCATCTAAGGCAAAACTCCAACAATTACTCAAAAACAAAGGTGTTGCTGTATTACACAAAAATTTAACAATTATTGACCCACAAGCGGCTCAACGTATCCATCCAAATGATGCACAACGCATTATGCGCGCACTAGAGGTTTTTGAACTTAGCGGTAAAACACTTAGCGAGTTACAAAGCAACAAACAACACGCTATTAATTACACAATTAAAAAAATTATTCTAATGCCAGAACGTCATGAATTGCATCGACGCGTTGAAATGCGTTTTTTATCAATGATGGAAAATGGTTTTTTAAACGAGGTAAAAAAACTTAAAAAAAACCCAAATTTGCATGAAAATTTGCCCTCTATCCGCTGTGTTGGTTACCGCCAAGCATGGCAATATTTAAACGGTGATATTGATAAGCAAGAAATGATTGAGAGAGCAATTATTGCCACACGTCAACTTTGCAAACGTCAAAGCACATGGTTAAAAAATGCAAAAAATGCACTATTTTTAAAAGAAAATGATATTAAAACTGCAATAGACTTTATTGAAAATCCGAGCGACAAGCCAAAAACTAGAGCCTAAAACCTAGATTGTTAGTTAGATTCTTAAAATCATTATTGCAAAATACCCACCGAATTTTTGGAAAATAATTGATCGATAATGACTAAAGCAATGCTTTCAGCACTTGCTTCGGTTAATTGTTGCAATAGAGTTTTTTCTTTTTCATACAAAACTCTTGTTTTCACTCCGACCAATTTTGTTGCTATAAAATTTGCATCTCCCACGCCATCTATCAAGCCTAAATCTTGCGCATCTCGCCCCAGCCAAACTAAACCCGTGAACAAATCTTTATTGTCTTTTAATTTATCGCCTCTGCTTTGTTTGACTATATTTATAAAATTTTGATGAGATTTATCTAAAATATTTGTTTGAATATGCTCAATAGCAGCTTTATCTTCGGGCAAAAATATATCCATTAATGCTTTATTTTCCCCTGCTGTATATAATCGGCGCTCAATGCCAATTTTTTTGATTGCATCTGCCGCGCCAAAACTTGATATTGCCACACCAATACTGCCGATAATTGAAGATTCATCGGCATAAACTTCATCAGCAGCACTAGCAATATAATAGCAGCCTGAGGCACATATATCCTCAACTACCACATAAAGTTTTTTATTAAATTTTGCCTTTAGGTGATTAATCGCCTTATGAATTCGACTTGATTGCACAGGTGAGCCACCTGGTGAGTTTAATCGTAAAATTACCGCTTTGGCATTTTCCGCTGCAAATGCTTCTTGCAATAATTCAATAGCATCATCTGCCTCAATACCTCTTGTGTTTTGAATAACACCATTTAATGCTACCTCTGCCACAAAAGGCGATTCTTTTTTTAGTGCATCTTGCAAAATGCCGCTTTGTTGCAAACTCACATAGGACATACTCGCAACATAGCCCACAAACAACAAACCCAAAACCAATCGCCAACGTCTTTTTGAGGTATTTTGTCGCACAAACTCGGCTGCAATATCCGCTAATTGTTCGTCGCTATTGCGTTTTATGCTATTAGCATTTTTATTTTTAAAAAAATCAAATAATTTCATCATTGTTATTCACTTAATAAAAAACATTGTTCATTTTACTTCTTACGCTTTTAATTTTGCTAATGTATTGCAATCTTGTTTATTTTTTGCCTCTTCATAAGTAATAAACGCAAGAATGGCAACCTCTAGTAAAAACTTCTGATTTTATTTAATATTTAAAAAACACTTCGAGATTATATTTGATTGTTTGTCACAATACGATGAGGTTTTGTACCATCTATAACGCTAGCATTGATAAACCTAATTCTTTTGAATATGTATTAAATTTTTCGAGTTCTTGATTTTCCAATTGTTTTATTTTAGATAAATCTTGATTTGTTGCCTCTACCTTTATTTCATCTTCTTGTTGCGCAAGGCTTACATAACGCGAAATATTAAGATTAAAATCGTTGTCTTTAATCTCTTGCATATCAACACAACGCGAATAACGCTCTTGTTGTTTTCTATGCTTATAAGTATCAACTATTTTTTCAATGTCTTCGGGGCGTAAATTATTTTGTCTTTTAACTTTTTCAAAACCTTCTGCAGCACTGATAAATAATATATCATCAGATTTTTTGCACTTTTTCAAAACCAAAATACACACAGGAATTCCAGTTGAATAAAACAAATTATGTGGCAGACCAATAACTGTATCAACACGCCCATCTTTGAGTAATTTTTTGCGAATACGAGCCTCTACACCACCCCTAAATAAAACACCATGTGGCAATATAATTGCCATTGTTCCTTCATCTTTTAGATAATGAAAGCCATGCAAAAGAAAGGCAAAATCAGCCGCTGATTTTGGTGCTATACCATAATTTTTAAAACGCATATCTTCACCAAGATCGTTGCTCGGTTGCCACCTTAGACTAAAAGGCGGATTGGCAACAATAGCATCAAAATAAGGTTTTTTTGCGGGATTTTCCTCACGCAATTTATCCCATTGATTTTTTAAAGTGTCTCCATGATAAATCTCAAATTCCGAATCTTGCACCCCGTGCAAAAGCATGTTCATTCGCGCTAGGTTATAGGTGGTAATATTGTTTTCTTGACCATAAATTTTGCCAATACCATGCTTACCCATAATGTTTCTAACATTTAGAAGTAGTGAGCCCGAGCCGCAAGCAAAATCAAGCACACTTTCAAGGCGATTCTTTTTGCCTGATGATGGGTCTTGACTATCAAGCGTTACAATTTTAGATAAAACAGTGGATATTTGTTGTGGGGTATAAAATTCCCCTGCTTTTTTGCCGCCACCCGCTGCAAATTGTCCTATAAGGTATTCATAAGCATCGCCTAATGTGTCATTGTCTGTGCTAAACTCGTTCAATCCTTGGGCAATTCGGGCAACAATCGTGCAAAGTTTTTCATTACGAATCTTATGATTTTTACCCAGTTTCTCAGAATCAAGGTTAATCTCTGAAAATAGCCCCTTAAAAGTGCTTTTAAAAGACTCTTCTTCAACATATTTAAAACCTTTTTGCAGGGTTTCTAATAAATTATCATCTTGCCTTATTGCAAGTTGGACAATATTACCCCAAAGATAATCAGGATAAATAACATAGTGCGTATTACGACGCATCACTTTCTCAAACTCATTTATATCATTAGTATTTTCTTCATACCAGCGTTGTAATGGGGTAATGTGTCCGTTGATTTTAGGATAATCTTCGCCTAACTCATTTTTTGCAACGGTTTCATAATTATCAGACAAATAACGCAGAAATAAAAAAGAAAGCATATAATCGCGAAAATCATCAGCATTCATCGCCCCGCGCAAATCATCAGCAATCGCCCATAGCACACTGCCTAGTTGTTTTTGTTGTTTGTTAGTCATTGTTTATCCATTCATATTTAATTTTTAAATCATTAAAACGACTCCAAGGGATAATTTTTTCATATTGCATTCTGCCAACAACAATCCCAGGTGCAATTTTGATTTTTTTAGCAAAGTCAACAATATCTTTTTTTGTCCGTAAAGAATTTAGGTTATATTTTTTATCAATTAAGACATTAGTAACAAAATCATTTGCCTCTTTTTCTAATTATTCATCTATTACAAAATCGCTTTTCCTTCTAAAAATAGTTGTTTTTTATGTTTTAAAATATGTGCAATTTCATGAAAAAAAAACAAACCAAAGATGATCGTTTGTTTTATGTCTTAGACTTAACAGTAGTAAAGCCTTGTATTTAGATAGCCAGTTGGTTGCTCCGCTCATTGGACACTTTTCGGGCGTTGGAGCAAACACTACAGCAACTCCACACGAGGAATTTGTTTTAACCAATCAACATCATCTTTTGTTAAATTTTCTTTTTCTTGCTTTTCGGCTAACGCTTGACGATAACTATTTTCTGAATTTAGCCAAAAACTACTAGGAATATCTAAAACTTTTTCTAGTTTTAATGCTATCTCTTTATTAATAGAAACTTCACTTTTTAAAAGTTTATCTATAGAATCACTAGAATAACCCATTTTATTTTGAAAATCATTTTTTGACAGATTTAAATCATTCATTCTTTCAATAATATCTTCACATGGAAGAACAGTATGAAGCCAATCTGGATTAAATTTGTATAATTTTTTACTCATGGTAATCTCCAATAGAGACAATTTTTATTGTTGTGACTTGTGACCATAATATACTACCGTTATTTGCTGTTTTAGGCTCTATTGCCTCAAAAACTAATCTTAAACCCGCACAAATTGTAATTGCAAATAGTCCCTTCTTATCGCCTTGTAATGGATGTGGTTTATCAAATTTAAAATCCCCTAATTTTGCAACATTACGTAATTGTTTCAATCTTTTCTTTAAGTTATTTCCACTATCTGTACCTAATTTTCGCAATGCTTCTTTTTGATTAT